>NZ_JBFULQ010000761.1:0-2062 GCF_054049815.1 Mesorhizobium sp. P5_C1
GGAAAGCGGATGATGAAGTATTTCTTCAGGCCCTCGAAGCGCAGCGCCCGCTCCTTGACGTCGGGCAGACGCTCGAAATCGAAATTGCCGCCCGAAACCACGGCGACGATCGTCTTGCTCCTGATCTCCTTCCTGGAAAAATCCTTCAGCGCGTCGATCGCCAGCGCGCCGGCCGGCTCCAGCACGACGCCTTCGACATTGAGCATCTCGATCATGGTGGCGCAGAGCCGGTTCTCCGGGATCAGCCGCACCATGTCGGCTGGGAAATCCTTGAGATGCCGCAACGGCTCGCGGCCAATCTCGGCGACCGCCGCGCCATCGACGAAATTGTCGACCTTGGCGAGCTTCAGGCGCTTTCCGGCAATGAGGCTCTCCCGCAGGCTAGGCGCACCGGCCGGCTCACAGAAGACGAAGCGGGCTTCGCGGCCCTGATCGGCGAAATAATGGGTGACGCCGGCGGCGAGCCCGCCACCGCCGACCGGCAGCATGATGATGTCGGGCATACGGGCGCCCGGCATCTGGCCTGATATCTCATAGGCGACAGTCGCCTGGCCCTCGATGATGTCCTTGTGGTCGAAGGGCGGCACCATGTGGGCGCCGGAATTTTCGGTGAATTCGAAGGCGGCGCGGTAGCAATCGTCGAAAAAGTCGCCGACCAGCCTGATCTCGACGAAATCGCCGCCGAACAGCCTGGTCTTGTCGATCTTCTGCTGCGGCGTCGTCACCGGCATGAACACGACGCCTTTCTTGCCGAAGTGGCGGCAGACGAAAGCGAAGCCCTGCGCATGGTTGCCGGCGGACGCGCAGACGAACAGTTCAGCCTCGTTGCCGGCCGCAAGTGTCTTGCGGAAGAAATTGAAGGCGCCACGGATCTTGTAGGAACGCACCGGCGACAGGTCCTCACGCTTCAGCAGCACCCGAGCCCCGGTCTTTTTCGACAGGTAGTCGTTCTCCTGCAGCGGCGTTTCCGGAAATATCTGGCGGATCGCTGCGGCAGCGGTGGCGACACGGGAAGAGAAACTGTTCATCGAAAACCACCTTGCACCGCCTGTTATCCGCAGACCGCTATCATCGATCGGGCCGCGCTCCGGCTGTATGTTGCACGCGCTGCCGTCGTGCGGCCGATCCCGCCTATTGCATATCCGGGGCCTCGACGCCATTGTCCTGCCAGTCTTGCCCCTCTGCAGCGGGCATTCGCAGAATCCTTGCAAGCACTTGGAGGCGTTTGTTCATGCCTGTCGCATCGGTCGGCCTGAAATCCATGTCGCTGCCGGAATTCGGCGAGCCGACGGTGATGCCGCTGGTTGCGCGCGCCATCCACGAAGCCCGCATCGCGGCGCTGACGGCACTGGGCGCCAAGGCCGGCCTCGATGCCTTCGCCATCTATGGCGACCGCGAACACGCGGCCAATGTTGCCTATCTCTCGGGCTATGATCCGCGCTTCGAGGAAACGCTGCTGGTCATCATTCCCGGCAAGCAGCCAAGGCTTCTCGTCGGCAATGAAGGCTGGGGCTATGCCGAACTCTGCGACGGGCCATACGAACGTGTCCTCTACCAGACGTTCTCGCTGCCGGCTCAGCCGCGCGACCGCTCGGACGCGCTGCCCGACATCCTCGCCGATAGCGGCCTGAGGCCCGGCCAGCGCATCGGCGCGGTCGGCTGGAAACCGTTCGGCGCAGGCGATGCAGGTCTTGGCGAGATGGCGCTCGACATGCCCTCCTTCATCGCCGATACGCTGCGCGCGCTTGTCGGCGACAAGGGCGCGGTCGTGAACGCGGCCAATCTGTTGATGAACCCCACCGACGGACTGCGCGCCATCAACGAGGCCGACCAACTGGCTGCCTTCGAATTCGCCGCGACCTTCACCTCGCAGGGCTTGCGCAATGTCCTGCAAGGCATCGAACCCGGTATGACCGAATTGCAGGCGGCCCGGCTGATGGGCATGAACGGCTTGCCGCATGGCTGTCATCCGATGCTGTCGGCGGGCAAGCGGGCCGTCTATGGCCTGCCCAGCCCGCGCCTCGACATCATCCGGCGTGGCGACCCGATCACCATGGCCTAT
>NZ_JBFULQ010000762.1:0-2061 GCF_054049815.1 Mesorhizobium sp. P5_C1
ATGTATGTCAAGGTCATGCCGAGTGGCGCGATCTCGTTTATGCTGGACTACAGGCTCAATGGGCGCCGTGAGATGGTGCAACTAGGCAGATATGGACGAGACGGAATCTCGCTCGCACTCGCTCGAGAGAAATGCCTGGACGCCAAGCGCGCCATCAGAGATGGGCGGTCACCAGCGATAGAGAAGCAGCGCGAGAAGCGTCGCCTGAAAGAGGCGAAGAGTTTTGGCGGGTTCGGGGAGAAGTGGCTCACCGCCGCGCCGATGGCCGACAGCACGCGCGCCATGCGGCGTTCCATCTTTGAGCGCGAGCTTCTTCCTGCCTGGCGCAATCGCCTGCTGGCGGAAATCACACCGGACGATCTACGAGCCCACTGCGGCAGCATCGTTGAACGTGGCGCGCCGGCGACCGCCATTCACGTGCGAGACATTCTGAAGCAAATCTACAGCTTCGCGATCCTGCACGGCGAGAAGGTGGCTAATCCGGCTGATGAAGTTGGACCCGCATCGATTGCCACGTTTGTGCCGAAGGACCGCTCGCTTTCGCCCTCGGAAATTCGCGTGATGCTAAGACAGCTCGAGCACATCGCCACGCTTCCCACGATCCGTTTGGGGATGCGGCTTTACCTGCTGACGATGGTGCGCAAAAGCGAGTTGCAGGACGCGGTCTGGGATGAGGTCGACTTCGAAAATGCGGTTTGGACCATTCCAAAGGAACGCATGAAGCGATCGAAGGCGCATAATGTCTACCTGTCGCGCCAAGCGCTCGACATCATGATTGCCCTGAAGACCTGTGCGGGAAATTCCAGATACCTTCTTCCATCGCGGTACGATGCGGATGCTCCGATGTCGCGTGCAACGTTCAATCGGATCACTTACGCAGTCGTCGAGCGCGCGAAGTCCGAGGGGCTGCCCCTCGAGCCGTTCACGGTTCATGACCTGCGGCGAACGGGCTCAACTCTGTTGAATGAACTTGGCCTCAACAGCGATTGGATTGAAAAGTGCCTGGCCCACGAGGACGGACGCTCGTCGCGTGGCGTCTACAACAAGGCCGAATACGAAATGCAGCGCCGCCATATGATGCAGGAATGGTCGGACATCATCGACGCCTGGGTCGTTGGCAAGAAGTTCGTCCCGACGCTCATCCCGCCGTCGATGCCCCTCTTGGAGCCTGATCCGGCTCTCTGATCGGCCGAGCCCGACGCTGCTTAAGGTCCGGTTTCGGAGCGCGCAAGATTGGCTTTGAGCGACGGGCCGCGAGCTATGCTTGAACCTCGCCCAGATCCCAAACCACGCATCTTGGAGTCAAGGCGAAGCGTCGCGGGAATTCGCCCCGCTGTTCCATTTCGTAGATCGTACTGTCGGCAAGCGGCACCATTTCACGCAGCTGGCGTCTCCGGATTGTGCGCTTCAGTGCTTCTTCATTCGATCGGGTCATCTCGTGCTCCTCAGCAACGAGTCGAAATTGAAGGCGATTGTGTTCGATGAGAAAAGTGCTTCAGCCCCGGCGTCGTGTCATCGGCGGTTTCGACCTGTGAAAGGGACAAGTCTGACCGGGTCTTGATCTTCAGATGTTCAGGTATGCATTGGCTTCGACCGAGCCCCCCGGCTTTCCAAGCAAAGGCAGCAACAACAGGAGGAGTTGACGAATGTCAGTTCCCAACCGCTGACGATCGTCGCTTGACACTCGGCCTTGCCAAGGCGCTGCTGACTGAGCCACGGTCTATCATTGTCGCCTGTAGCAAGGTTTCCTTGGCAGGACCCGTAGCCTCGCCTTGCAAACGAGCGATCAGATCTTCTGTCGCAGCTTTGGCTAAGTCTCTGATAGGCTGCGACACAACGGTCAGGGGCGGCGTCACCGCCGCCGTCCAGTCGGCGTCGTCAAAGCAGATGAGCGAAACCTTGTCGGGTATCGATAAATCCAGCTCCCGAAGAACGTTGAGAAGGACGAGGGCCACGGAACTGTCGGTTGCGAGAAAAGCGGTCGGACGGTTCGCGGACTGACAGAGCTGGCGCAACTGGCGAGCAAGATTCTCAGTGTCCCATCCTCCGAGGATAATCAGC
>NZ_JBFULQ010000763.1:0-2047 GCF_054049815.1 Mesorhizobium sp. P5_C1
ATTTCCAAGTGATGTGGAAGAATTGACTATGCTGCAGGCGTGTCGAATACCATGGGTAACCCGCGTTTCGACGCCATTTCGACGATCAGTTTTTCGATTGCTTGATCGGAAAGGCGCGTCTGCAGTGTCGTACGGATTCGTTTGATCAGTTCATGCACCGACAAAGGCGACAGATCCTCGGCGTCATCGCGAAGCCGACTGACTTCAATCACAACGTCAGCATCGATGTCGCTCGGCAAACCTCGCATATCCCATTCTCCGATCAAGGTAGATATTGCCGTCTTCCTGGCCGTTGTCGAGTCGAGCAGATAAACGTCGGGTTGGTTGCCCCAACGGCAGGATCGGTGCCGGCTGCTCAAATCCCGACCATCGCTGCGGCGGCGTGAAAGCTGTGCTTCCGCCAGCCACTTTGGAAGCCGTTGAGGCTCCTATCAATTTGAACCTCAGTCGCTGCGTAGGATGTTCGCTTCCAACGCCGCTGCAACGAAGGCCCGTCTCGCAACCGGCGTCCGGGCTTCACCGCGCAGAACCTGGAGACACGCATCCATAGCCAGTTTTCGCTTTATCGTCTGCTGAGGGAAACTCCGCAGCAGGATCGTGGCTGCGTCGTTCACATCGAATATGACGCGCTCACGCTCCTGCCGGCCAACTTGCACCACCACGGGCCGGACGAACCTGCTCGACATGCAATTACACTTTCAATTCCGACCGTGACACGGACTTCGCGTATCATGACGTTGGGTCAGTTCATACAGGTATTGGCTAGGGACCGAAGAGAAACCGCAGTTGCCCAATCTCGAGAGAAGTTGCCTGTCGGGCCGCTACCTCAATCCGGATGGGCCTCGGTCTTCTCGCGCAAGGAAGCACAGCGGAATTCTGTCGCGTCCGGAAGGTGAAGCGGCGCTTGGTCCCAGGCTCAGGCTTCCTGACGCCCGAGTCTTCCTTCCTGGGTGCCAGCCTTGATGCGGCCGCTGCCGCAAGGGCGAGGCTGATAGGGGCGCGCTGGTGCCGGGAGAGGAAGAGGGCGGGCGGGTTGCGGTGGCGGGTAAAGGTCCGGGAGAGAGTCTCCCGGCGCCCGCCGAGGAGCTACAACCATGACCCAGATGGAAATTCTTGCGCCCAAGCGCAACGAGCGTGCCGGTTACAAGGTCGACGTCAGCCGCGGTCAGCGTATTGGCCGCGTGTCGTCAGAATGGTTCAACCGGCCGGCGGACGAGCGATACCTGTCGCTCAACGACCTTGGAAATGCGGTGAAGAGCCGATCGGAGCGCAGCAAGACCCGCATCGTCGAAAGTGAGCTGATCCGCGTCGAGGCCAGCCGCGACGATCCCGAGCGCCTGAGACTAATGCTGCCCGATGCGCATGCGCCTGTTGCTCCCACGCATTGGAGTTTTGGCCAACTCGCCAGCCTGGTCGGCGCGCCGGCCACCTATCTGCGTCAGCTGCCGGCTCCGCTCGCGGCGATCAACCTACAGCATGGTCTCCTCAACCATCGCGCCGAGCAGGTCAAGACGCTGGAGATCGAGAACGGACGCCTCGAGTTGCGGGCGGTAACAGGCCCTGATTACGGCAGAATATTTGACTCAGAACTGGTGGACGCGGTGCAGAAGATCGCCGGCAACGGTACCGGCGACACGCGTTGGAAGGTACCCGGTGTGCTCGACTGGTCGACAGGTATCTACAATCCGCACGTCGACATCTCCCGCGACACCACGACGCTCTACGCGTCAGACCGCGATGTCTTTGTGTTCCTTGTCGACGATCTGAACCCGATCCAGGCCGGACGGCTGCCAAATGGGGAACCGGATCTCTATTTCCGCGGCTTCTACTGCTGGAATTCCGAAGTCGGAGCCCGCACCCTCGGCATCGCCAGCTTCTATCTGCGCGCAGTTTGTCAGAATCGCAATCTGTGGGGCGTGGAAGATTTCGAGGAAATCACCATCCGCCACTCGAAATACGCAGCCTCCCGTTTTGCCCTGGAAGCCGAGCCGGCGCTGATCCAGTTTGCCGATTCCTCGCCCATGCCGTTCGTCAACGGCATCAAGAC
>NZ_JBFULQ010000764.1:0-2040 GCF_054049815.1 Mesorhizobium sp. P5_C1
GGATATGACGGCTACAATGACTTCTTTCCGGGAGGACTTGTCGCAGGAGCCCTGATCGGAAGCATGTTCAACAACGGCTACTACGGTGGCGGCTACTACGATGGCGGGTATTATCCCGACCCGTATTACGGCGGTGGCTATTACCGACCGGTGTATTATCACAGGCACTACTACCATAGGCATTATTATCACCACAGGCACTATCACTACAGGTACTATCATCACAGGTACTATCATCACAGGTACTACTATAACTATGGGCACTACTACCACCACAGGTATTACCATCGTAGGCACTACTACCGCTACTGAAATAGCGCACGCTGCCCGCATCTAGCCCGCTGCCTCACGGGGGGGGGGTGGCGGGCTTTTCGGTTCGCCTGTTGAGATACGGGAGTTCTTACGCTCCGCTTGGCACGATGTTCTCAGTCGAGCGCGCCCTGGCAGGCTGATGCTGAGGAAATCAGTGCCCCTAGCGTTGCGCATCAGATGTTCCTCTCGATATGAGCCTCGATCGGATTTGGCGTCGATAGCTCAAATCTTTTAGCTGCCATGAATGTCAGCACGATAGCGGCAGCTATCGATGCAATCACGGTGGCGGTGCGGGCTAGACTTCTCACCATCTTCACTCAACAAAGCCTAGCGGTCCAGGTGGTCATTGAGACGCTTCTGGACAGACTGTTGGCGCTGCGGCGAGCTGTGGCCTCCGATCGAGCGCATCCGCGCCCTTGCCGGTCTCGATCTCGGCGAACTCGCCGACGATCGCGATGCCCTCGGCTTCGGCAAAGCGGGCTTCTCCAAGCCTCGCTGTCAGGCGGCTTTAATGCCCCTCGTCAATCCCGCGACCTTCTTGATGTGCGTTACCGCCGCGTCGCCGCCAGCGGTCTTTGTGAAAAGATCGAGTGTCTCGTCGCCGTCATCACCGACCGGCATGAGCGCCTGATCCATGTAATCCTTTGATGCAGAATTTCGCGAGATCGCACGTGCCGCTACCATAAGACGCACAATTGTGCTGGCGAGGACGGCGTGTTTCCGAAGAGTTTCCCATACGAATCGAGGCCAGAAGTACCAAGGGTTTTCGCGGGGCATGCCGGGGCGCCGCTCCGACGGCCGCTTGAGGCGCAGAAGACCAGTCTGCAACGGATGCACCTTCTCAAGAGGGACTACGGTTGAGAACGTCACGAGGAGCTTGACCAGACTGCCGAGTGGAACGCCAGTCGCGACCGCACGGCGCAACAGCGTACGCATATGCTTGGGCGTGTAGTAGAGCKACCATGCTTCCTGGTAGATGCTCTCCCATTCCTGGCTGGTCATTCTCGGATGTGCTGTGCAGACATGCTCAAGGTCGTAGACGTTGAGATCGGAGTCCATCTCGACCCGCTTCCTCCAAAGGCCCTGGTGGTCCTCCGACCCCGGCAGCGGCGTCAGGTTAAAAAACTCTATTATGTCGAGAGGGAGCTCTTCCTGTATGATCGCGATATCGCGTCTGATCGTCTCGGGCGTGTCCGACGGAAAGCCGAGAATATAGCCCGCCAAAGTCATGATGCCCTGTGCCTTCCAGGCGAGTAGCATCTTACGGTATTCGGTAATCTTGTTCTGCCGCTTTTTGGCCGCAGCAAGATTGTCCGGATTGACGTTCTCCAAGCCAATGAAGACGCGCGTAACACCAGCTCGTTTCGCCTTCTCCACGAAGTTCTCGATCTTGTGGCACAGCGTGTCCACCTGGATCATCAGGCCGAGAGGGATGCCGTCCTTCTCACGCAACGAGATAAGGCGGTCGAAAATCGCTTCCCATTCCCTGTTGCGCGCGAAATTGTCGTCAGTGATGAAGAACTTGTGGACCCCGTGCGTCCAGTTCATCCGCACCAGCTTCTCCACGTCATCTGCGGAGCGGAACCGTGATTTTCGACCTTGCACATTGATGATGGTGCAGAACGAGCATTGATAGGGGCAGCCGCGACCCGCATCGAAACTCGTGCTGAGGCCCATAGTGTGTTCGACGTACTGTTTAGGAAGGAACGGTACCGGCGAACCCTCAAT
>NZ_JBFULQ010000765.1:0-2039 GCF_054049815.1 Mesorhizobium sp. P5_C1
CGGTTGGCCTGCTCAATGTCGGGGTCGAGGAGATCAAGGGCCAGGAAGAGGTCAAGGAAGCGGGGCGCATGCTGCGCGAGGCCAACATGGCCTCGATGAATTATCATGGCTTTGTTGAAGGCGACGATATCGGCAAGGGTACGGTCGACGTTGTGGTGACGGAGGGCTTCGCCGGCAATATCGCCCTGAAGACGGCCGAAGGAACGGCGCGGCAGATAGCGGGCTATCTGCGCGCYGCGATGAGCCGCACCCTGATGGCCAGGATCGGCTACGTCTTCGCCAAGGGCGCTTTCAACCGCTTGCGTGAAAAGATGGATGTCGGGCGCTCGAATGGTGGCGTTTTCCTGGGGCTGAACGGGATCGTTGTGAAGAGCCACGGCGGAGCTGATTCGGATGGTTTCGCCGCGGCGATCGAATTGGCCTACGATATGGTTCGCAACAATCTGCTCGACCGCATCGAGGCGGATCTGGACCTGTTTCATGCGCGCAATCCGCATACTCAGACATCTAGGAAATCCGACGTCGTTATCGACGCAAAGGAATAGGAAAGAACTTTGATCAGATCAGTCGTGCGCGGCACGGGCGCCGCGCTGCCCCGCCGAATTATGAAGAATGCCGATTTCGAAGGCATGGTGGAAACCTCCGACGAATGGATCGCCCAGCGCACCGGCATCCGCCAGCGCCATATCGCCGGTGATGACGAGACAACGGCTTCGCTGGGTGAAGCGGCGGCGCGTGCCGCACTTGCCGATGCCGGGCTGACGCCAGCCGACATCGACGTGATCGTGCTGGCGACCTCGACGCCCAACAACACTTTTCCGGCCACCGCCGTCGAGATCCAGAACCGGCTCGGCATGCATCACGGTTTTGCTTTCGACATGCAGGCGGTCTGCTCCGGCTTCGTCTATGCGGTGACCACGGCCGATCTCTACATCCGTGGCGGCCTGGCCAGGCGCGTGCTGGTGATCGGCTCGGAAACGTTCTCGCGCATCCTCGACTGGAGCGACCGCTCGACCTGCGTGCTGTTCGGTGACGGCGCCGGTGCCGTGATCCTGGAGGCCGGCGAGGGGGCTGGCGGGATCGCCGATCGTGGCGTTCTGGCGGCCAGCCTGCGTTCCGACGGCACCCACAAGGAAAAGCTCTTTGTCGACGGCGGGCCATCGACCACGGGCACGGTCGGCCATCTCAGGATGGAGGGTCGCGAAGTCTTCAAGCATGCGGTCGGGATGATCACCGACGTCATCGAGGCGACGTTCTCGCAAGCCGGCATTTCGGCCGATGATCTCGACTGGTTCGTGCCGCATCAGGCCAATAAACGAATTATTGACGCTTCCGCCAAGAAGCTCGGGATAGCCGAGCAAAAGGTGGTGGTGACGGTCGATTTGCACGGTAACACGTCGGCTGCTTCCGTGCCGCTGGCGCTGTCGGTGGCCGTCGCCGACGGCCGCATCAAGAAGGGCGATCTCGTGCTTCTGGAGGCCATGGGGGGCGGCTTCACCTGGGGTGCTGTTCTGGTTCGCTGGTAAGTGCCGAACGGTCCGGTTTCGGTCCTTGACCTTGCCGGATCAATTACTTAGGCTCTGCCGTTGTTGTGCCGAATTTAATGTTTTGAGCTGATGGGACGGTCGCATGGGGGGAAAGACACTTACGCGCGCCGACCTTGCCGAGGCTGTTTACCGGAAGGTCGGCTTATCGCGCACTGAATCGGCCGAACTTGTCGAAGCGGTGCTGGACGAGATCTGCGAAGCGATCGTGCGTGGCGAGACGGTGAAGCTGTCGTCCTTCGCGACATTCCACGTCCGTTCCAAGAACGAGCGCATCGGCCGCAATCCCAAGACTGGCGAAGAGGTGCCGATCCTGCCGCGCCGGGTGATGACCTTCAAGTCGTCGAACGTACTGAAGAGCCGCATCTTGCGGTCCCATCAAAGCGGCAAGGCCAAGGGCAGTAAGTAGCCTCGCTCGGCTCAGCGGTTGAAAACGGCGCCGCGCCATGACGCCGGGCTTGAATATTGTTTCACAAACCGCTGAAATGAGGCCCG
>NZ_JBFULQ010000766.1:0-2035 GCF_054049815.1 Mesorhizobium sp. P5_C1
GTATCAGATTCGCGGTGGACGTGCGGACCGCCTCGTCGTCGTCAACTATGGCAACCATCGGAATTTTCGACACATCGGTGTCCCCCGGAGACTGTGTCGCCCGGCGTCGCCCGGCGCGATCTCATCTCGGCGCCAGCATACGAACGTAGAGCCAAGACCGAAATCATACAGAGGTTTGACTAGCCTGAGGTTCGCAGGCAGCGATGCCGCGACCTGGCGACCGGTCGGAGAACCGTACGGCTACACAGCGGCGTCAACGTTCAACCGCACGGTGGGATCATTGTCGCACGGCACCGGCGACCTCCCTGCACAAGGTTGCCGACATCGCCAGACGCGCCCAAGGCGCCGCCGCCAACAGTAGATACCATCGTATACGCAGCATAGCTGATGATATGATTCATTCAGACGGCCATTCAATGGAGCAGATTTCCCACCCGTGTACCTTGACCAGCAAGCAGAAGAAAATTCTGAGGCTAGAGGAGCACGGGCCCAATGCAGTTCCACTCATTGTCTGCATCCGAATATTACGATCGGCAACCGGCAGAGGATCTGCCCGTCCTTCCTCGACGCGACGGCATGGTCCGAGCGATGCATGTCGCCGGCCCGCCTCGAACGCCTGAAGTCGGCTCGTCATTGTTCGACCCATTCGACGCAGGCAACGGCGCCTACCCGGTGGCGCCAGACTGCCGCATGATTTCGATCCCCCTCACTCATATGAATGTGGTTCTCTCGGTGTCCGCTGCAGCGATGCCGCAACCCCGTCGCGGCGGTCTAACGATGCATGCAAATGCAGCGGCAGACCCTGATCCTACGGCGGCGCCCTGTGGGGCCATGGCGCAATTTGCCCAAGCAGGCCAAAGCGCGATCGACGGTCTGAATGCTTTCCACGCGCCTCGGGACCTAGGCCTGGCCGAACTGGTCCCAGAACGGCACTCCTCTGATCCGGTCGTCCAGCGTCTTTCCAGGGCGCTCGAGGCGGCAGAAGACAGCCATGATGGATTTGGCAACCTCTATGCCGATGCAGTCCGCCTTGCCATCGTAACCCGCTTGCTCACGCTGCGCTCAGATCCGCAGCCAGACCCGGATGAGCCGGCGGCACGCTCTACGGCCGCCCTGTCCAAATGGCGATGGAAGCGCGTCGTCGAATACGTCGATTCACATCTCGATGAGACGATTACGCTCGCGGACATGGCAGCAGTGGCGGGGCTCAGCCGAATGTATTTCGCCGCACAGTTCCGGGCGGCCACCGGCATTCGCCCGCATGAATTCCTGCTGCGGCGGCGGATTGACCGTGCCAAGCAGATGCTCATCGAGACCGAGATGACCCTGGTCGACGTGGCGCTGAGCGTCGGCTTTCAGAACCAAGCCCATTTCACCACGGTCTTCGGACGTTTCGTTGGCGAGACACCCTATCGCTGGCGTTGCGGCAATCGCAGGGATGTCGCAGACCGCCCTTTCGACAGCGATCTCGCCCGTTGGCGCCACCCCCCACGTGGGTCGGACACGCGGCCCATTCAGCTGGCAGCTCCGGGAGAGTTGCCGCCCCGCAGCGCTGCCGGTGCAACATAGCCGACAGCGCTGGCGGCGGCACTGCGATGGAAAGATGTTGCTTGCCGGAAGGCTTCTTGCCCACACAGGATTCTTCAGCTCTTCGTAGAGGCGTCTCTAATGGCCAATGACATTCGTCCTTACAATGCCCCGGCCGGCGGATGGGGAGCGCTCAAGTCGCTAGGCGAACACCTTGTCGAGCAGGGAATCCCGATCAAGGGGGCGGCCACTCTGGGGCGCATGAACCAGCCGGAGGGATTTGATTGCCCCGGCTGCGCCTGGCCGGACCCCAAGCACACTTCATCCTTTGAGTTTTGCGAGAACGGGGGCAAGGCGGTTGCCTGGGAAGCCACGGCGAAACGCTGCACGCCGGAGTTTTTCGCCGCCCATACCGTTGCCGAGCTTTCAAGCTGGAGCGATTTCGATCTCGAGATGGTCGGACGCCTGACCCATCCGATGGCCTACGACGGCGCATCCGACCATTACG
>NZ_JBFULQ010000767.1:0-2031 GCF_054049815.1 Mesorhizobium sp. P5_C1
GCTGTCAGAGACGTTAGCAGTCGTGCTGCAGCCACTGACGCAAACTGCTGCGCCTACAAGAAGCGCGATCGTTTTCATTGATTTCTCCCCCCAGAAAATACTTGAAGCAAATACGGAGTAGAAGTCCAGAGCCTTGTTTGAGGCTGCGTCTTTAAAGACTGTGCAGGAGCGGCCCGAATTGTTGGCGTCAACAAGAACCGGGGCGGGTCAAGGACGGGCAGGGAAACCAAGCCCTTGGCCGTTCGTTGACCCTATGCTGGTTGATCTCAGCACAATCCTGACTTCGTCCGCTGCCGAAAGGGCTGAAGGCCAAATGCTACGCGATCGACGAATATGAACTGCTTGGCGTCGAGGCCGATAGGTCGGCTCTGCGTTCCTCACCTTGAGCCGCGAGATGCGCGAACGGCTCTGGCCTCGCGTTCAGGACCACGCAAGGCATGGCGCCAAATGAGATGAAGCGGGCGGCGACGCAGTGGGTCAAGCCGGGGCTGATCGTCCCCGCTTCGGGACGGCCTTCAATTGCACGCTGGTTGTCTACCGGCTCTTGGCATTGAGCAGGACACCGATCGACAGCTTCACACTCGCTGGTGCAACCAGCCTCATGGTCGCCGGGATTTCATTCCAGTAGGCGTGTGTGACAGCGAACTTAATACAGTGGGCGGTGAACCGCGCGGCTAGGCAGGCGATGCGTTGAGGCCCGTCAACGGTCGACAGCAGAAATCTCAGGCGGCAGGATCACCTCTCGGCCCGTCGCATTGATCTCTTTGGCAAAGAAATCTTCAACCTCGAACACCGCTTGTCGAAGATCACTCATCGACTCCCGCTTAAGGTCTTCGGGATCGACGTCCCAGTCGGTGTCGGCGTCAAGGTCTTCTTCGATATTGAAGAGATACCGGATCCGCACATAATCGTTCCGGAAAGTGCTGGACCAAATGAACTCCTCGGCGACGCCGGAGATGCGCAAACCATGAGATTTGCCACAATCCAGCATTGCCGTGAAATTGTGCTGGTAGGCCCGGATTTGAACCGGATCCACCCTATTGAGCCTGAGGAAGCCGCGAAGAAAGTGCTCAAGCGCCTGGAAGTACAATAGGCGCCGTGGGTGGTCCGAAAAATGCAACCGAATGTGCGAGGGGGCGAACTCCAAGGCGTCGGCATGTGCGCGGTATGACTGGCCTAGCATATAGATCCCGACGGGTGTTACTCCCGCGCCATAGATTGTTGGTCCTTTCCCCATTCGAGCGGCCGTCTAGGCTCGCTCTGCTTTGAAACGTCCTGTCTCCTCATCAATTTCTGTGACCCGCATTTGTGGGCCGACCCTACGCGCTACGATCCTGCTATGCATGCGATCGCTCGACGTCACGATAATCGAACGAAAGAGGCCACCGCGCTTTGACATCGCATGCTGAAGATGCTTGGCCCGCCGGCGGTTCTCCGGCCGGTCGATCCATCCCTTCCCAGAAAGTCCGAAAGTGCTGTACTGGGATTGCTCGAGGTCTAGGAATCGGTCGGTCCAGAGGGTCACCACCACAGCTTTTCCATCATCGGTGATTGCCGACCAGGTGCGCCGCGGATTGCGGACCGTGGCGCCTAGTCTTGCATAAGCCTCAGTTAGGGTTTTGCATTCCGCTTCGGGCTCGATCTTCAACTGTTCCTCCCTCACATGCTTTCTGGCTGGATCAGCAGAGCGTTTCGCATGCCTTGCCGTCTCCATCGGCGTCAAGCTTGTGGCCCCACGAGCAATTATGAAGATACCACTGCGCCGCGGCGCACGAGCCGACCTGCGCACAATACCGCCGCGGCTGGCACGAATAGCTTTGTGCGACCTGCCCACTGCCCACGATGCCGAGCGGCTGGCTGATCGCCGGCTGCGGATTGTCGGAATGCCCTGCACGCCAATCCCAAGGTTGATCGAACCGGCCTTGCCAAACGCCGCGATGCGCGGCCTTGGCTGTACCTTGCTCGGCAGCGAAAGCCCCGTTGGAATAGCGCGGCCAGTCCAATGCTAGGCCCTGCTCGACTAGCCAGCGC
>NZ_JBFULQ010000768.1:0-2030 GCF_054049815.1 Mesorhizobium sp. P5_C1
ATCCGAACTCGCGTCTAAAAGCCCGGCTGAATTCAGCGCCATCACCGAAGCCGTGTTCGTCAGCAATGTCGAGAATTCGACGCCGGTCATTCGGATCAGCGAGCGCTGCATGGGCCGCCAGGAGCCGCCGATGCTGGATGTAGTGCACGATCCCTCCGGAAGCCTCGAACAGTCGGTAGAGACGTGAACGCGATATCCCGAGTCCGCGTGTCAGACGCTCGGTGCCGAGATCCGGTTCAAACAGATGAAGTTGCACGAATCGACGGGCGCGCTCGAGCAAGGTGGCGGAAATCGGATCATGGGCTTGGGCGAGATGGTCAGAGCATGGCGCGATGCAACCCTGTAGCATCGCCCTGGTCGCCCCGAGCAAGCCAGGAAGATCGCCAACATTAATCGTAGGAAGCCTCTGGGCGAGGCTGGCCAGATAGTCGGCAAGCAGCGTCCCCATGCCTCCATCAAGCACGGTGAACTCGGCCATGTCGAGACCCCACCCCATGTCGCGGCAGAAGTCGCGGGGTACGAAGAGCAACAGCATTTCGCTGTCTGTAACGCTTCCCTCGAAGACCCGGCCAAGCGAATGCACCTGCACCGATCCGGCCTCTCCGTCAAAAGACCTGGATGGAGTGGTCGTCTGCGATCTGCCGTCCCGGATAAGGGTCACCAACCAGTGATCGAKGGGGTCCCGGCGAATGCGACCCGCCAGGCTGGTAAAATCCAAGCCATTGGTGCTGATCTGAGCCAGGGCAAGATCGCCTAGGTCCCAGAGAAGTTGTGTGCCGGCGAAACCCGCCGCAGTATCGCTCGGCTCGACAAAGTCGAGCATAGTCGCGAAGTTCTGGCGCCATGCCGCAAACTGGTCCCTCGGAGGCAGCTCCCGAGTCGAGAATTCAAAGCAGGGAACCGGAACGCGTTCCGGACGCGGGTCATTCTTGGGAGCGACCGCTGCTGCTTGAGGCAACGGCTCGGCGAAGTCGACAGAAAGCGCCCTCGCTGCGTTAGCGGTCACAATCGGACCTCCTAACGGGCGCAAGCCCTGACCGGGCCAGATTTCCCGCTCAGGGTCTTCAACAACCAGTCCACAACGTCAGCACGCCGAAAGCAAAGATACATTAGAGACGCGTCACATGCACCCGTCTTCGCGCAGCCGGCGACTGTTAGTAAGAGCACTCTCATCAGAGATATCTTTCAAAGACAAGAATATCTCCCCGCAAGTGCCAATTTAAGCCGATTTTTCCGGTTGTACAAGGTAGTTGGATTTCGACGCCCCCGCCTGGCCGTGAAGCGTAGTTAATACAGCTAAGAAGCACCAGATATTTCGACAGGACCTCCGGACAGCAGCGCAGCAATCCAGCGTGTCGAGTGATGGTGCATGCAATATGTGACTACAACAATCAGAATTGGGACGCCGATGAAAGCCCCGGGCAGACCCCATAAAAAGCTCCAGAAAAAGATAGCAAACATCACGGCAAAAGGCGAGATCGCCAGCGATGCGCCGGTCAGGAATGGCTCCAGATAACTGCCGATAACGAACTGAATAGCGTTAAGGCCGAGGAACACAATCAGGGCCAGCTGCCACGACCCGGACTGCGCGACGGCGAACAAGGTCGGAAAGATCGTAGCCACCAGCGGTCCAACGAACGGAATATAGTTCAGCGCAAAAGCGATCGCCGCCCAAGCGCTTGCGAGTTCGAGCCCGGCAGCCAAGGCAAACCCCCACACGACCAAGCCCGTCAGCACGCATGCAATGCTGCGGACCACCATGAAACGGCGAACCTTGGCGCCAATTTCGCGGCCGATTTGCAAGAGCATCTCGCCTTGAGGTTGAGCAGAACTCAGGCGAAGACGACGCTGGAAATCGTCGGCTTCGAGCAGGCCAAGCATGACAAAGATGAAGGTCAATATGGCAAAGCCGGCCATGCTGTTCAGCCGATTGAGAAGGCCTTGTGTCAAGCCGATCAGCCAGGTCAGATTGAAATGCTCTTCAAGCGGACCAACGATTGCGATGCCATGGCTCTCCAGCCAGTCCGCCC
>NZ_JBFULQ010000769.1:0-2020 GCF_054049815.1 Mesorhizobium sp. P5_C1
CCCGATCGTCGCCGGTCCAACCGCCGCTGACCCACCCGCCGCGGTGCCCATGTCCACCTGCCCATCACGGTGGCGCGCATCGACACGCTGTGCGTGGTGGACATGGGCACCGCGGCGGGTGGGTCAGCGGCGGTTGGACCGGCGACGATCGGGTCGGCGATGATGGCTGGATAGACGGCTACTACAATGGCTACGGCAGTTACGACGGCTACGCCGGCGACTATTGCGGAACCATCCAATGGACGCTCGACCTGTGCGGCCCCCACGGTCCCTGACCCTCATCCGGCCGTAGCGCGCCTCAGGCAGGACGCCTTTCCGCGAAGTCGAACCGGCAATGGTCGTGCCGGCCATCACAGGCGCAGTATGTCTCCTCGCATTCGACTTGCGTCGGTGCCGCAAGACCGAGCAGGAACGAGAAGGCGCCGGTGACAAAACCCTCGAACATGTAGCAGACGCGCTGGCCTGGCCCCTGCCCGGCCTCCAGCGCGAAGATCGAATTCCTCAGGCTGATGCTGCCGAAGCGCCCGCCCACATCCAGCGTGTCGATCGAGAACTGGCCCCAGCCGCGCTGCGACAGGCGCTGGAAATAATGGCGGAACGTCGCCTCCGGATCGAGGCCCTTGCCCTGCACCTGCGCCTCGCACCATTCGATGGCGGACTTTGCCGTCGCGGTGCGCAGGATGGCGCGATAGGCGTCGCGCCCGAGGGCTGCCTCGACCGCGAGATGATTGTTAACCAGGAAGTGCCTGGGCAAATAGACCATGGGCAGCCCGTCGGTCCGCCAGATGCCGCTTGTCTCGTCGACATCGATCGGAACCGCGGGCTGCATGATGCCTACGCTGCTTGGCGCTGCGCGGCGACCGAGGCCGACTGGTCCTTGTAGAGCTCGCCGTCCTTCATGATGACGACAAGGTTCTTCTCATGCACCATCATGTCGAGGTCCTTCAGTGGGTCGCCATTGACCAGCAGCAGGTCGGCGATGAAGCCTTCCTTGACCATGCCGAGCTCGTCGCCGAGCCCCATCACCTGGCCGCCGAGCCGCGTGCCGCATTGCAGCGCCTCGCTCGGCGAATAGCCGAGCAGGTCGACGAAATGCTTGAGGTCGCGCGCGTTGGTGCCTTGCGGCGTCTGCGCGAAACCATAGTCGCCACCGATCAGTGCGCGCACGCCGCGCTTGCGCAATTCGGTGTATACCTTGCGGCTGTCGTCGAGGATGCGCTGCATGCCGAACTTGACCGCCATCTCGTGGGTGAAGCCGAAGGGCTCGCCCTCGTAGAGTGTGCCGTAGATGATGCCGATGGCCGGGCCGACGAAGATGCGGTCCTTGGCCGATTCCAGCGCATCGAGCGCTTCCTCGTCGGCGGATTCGCAGTGATAGATGACGTCGACGCCGCACTTCACCGCGCGCTTCACCGAACCTGCGGCGCGGGCATGGCAGTTGATCTTCTTGCCGAAGTCGCGCGCCACCGACACCGCCGTCATCACTTCGGCTTCGCTCATCACGGTCAGGCCGCCATGCGCCGCGGGGCTCAGATCATCGCCGGAAATGTTGATCTTGATGTTGTCGGCGCCTTCGCGGCAGCACAGGCGCACCGCCTTGGTGATCTCCTCGACGCCGTCGGCGATCATGCCGAAGCTCTCGTGATACATGTGCTGCTGGCGCTCGTCGCCGAGGCCGCCGGTTACGGTGATTTCCGGACTGCCGGCGCGCATGCGCGGTCCCGGCAAGCGGCCGGCATTGATTTCGTTGCGGATGACGATGTCTAGCCTGAGCTTCGAGGTCGCGGCGCTGTAGGCGCTGGTGAAGCCATGGTCGAGCAATGTCTTGGCATTGCGCATGGTCAGCAGAAGATGCTCCTCTGGCGGAATCAGGCCAAGGTCGGAATCCTTGATCGCGCCGCCGAAGGAGATGTGGGCGTGGCCTTCGACAAGGCCCGGCATCAGCGTCATGCCGCGGCATTCGATCGTCGTCGCGCTGTCACCGGACAATTGGCCGGGCGTGCGCGCAATGGTGACGATG
>NZ_JBFULQ010000770.1:0-2019 GCF_054049815.1 Mesorhizobium sp. P5_C1
GTCGACTTGAGCTCAAGAATTTCGCCCTTCACGTCGACCGTGATCTTCTTCGACAGATCGCCGAGCGCCACGGCCGTGGTGACTTCGGCGATGTTGCGCACTTGGCCGGTCAGATTGGCGGCCATGGCATTGACGTTGTCGGTCAGGTCCTTCCAGGTGCCGGCAACGCCGCGCACCTGCGCCTGGCCGCCCAACTTGCCGTCGGACCCGACCTCGCGTGCCACGCGTGTCACTTCCGACGCGAACGAATTCAACTGGTCGACCATCGTGTTGATGACGTCCTTGATCTGCAAAATCTCGCCCAAGGCATCAACAGTGATCTTCTGTGTCAGGTCGCCCGTCGCGATGGCTGTCGCCACCTTTGACACGTCGCGCAATTGTACGGTCAGATTGCCGGCCATGGCGTTGACATTGTCGGTCAGATCTTTCCACGTGCCACCGACGCCTTCCACATGCGCCTGACCGCCAAGCTTGCCTTCTGAACCGACCTCACGCGCCACGCGAGTGACTTCAGAGGCGAACGAGTTCAACTGATCGACCATTGTATTGACGGTGTCCTTAAGCTCTAGGATTTCACCTTTGACGTCGACGGTGATCTTCTTAGACAGGTCACCTCGGGCCACGGCCGTGGTCACCTCGGCTATGTTGCGGACCTGGCCTGTCAGGTTGGCCGCCATGAGATTGACGTTGTCGGTCAAATCCTTCCAGGTGCCACCGACCCCCCTCACCTCCGCCTGGCCGCCAAGCTTTCCTTCTGTTCCCACCTCGCGCGCTACGCGGGTGACCTCCGAGGCAAACGAGTTCAGCTGATCGACCATCGTGTTGATGGTGTCCTTAAGCTCAAGGATTTCGCCTTGCACCGCGACCGTGATCTTCTTCGACAGATCGCCCGATGCGACCGCCGTCGTCACCTCGGCAATGTTGCGGACCTGACCGGTCAGATTCTCGGCCATTGAGTTGACGTTGTCAGTAAGGTCCTTCCACGTGCCGGCGACGCCGCGAACTTGTGCCTGGCCCCCGAGCTTGCCTTCTGTGCCGACCTCGCGTGCCACGCGCGTCACTTCGCCCGCGAACGAGTTGAGCTGGTCGACCATSGTGTTGATRGTCGACTTGAGCTCAAGAATTTCGCCCTTCACGTCGACCGTGATCTTCTTCGACAGATCGCCCAGCGCCACGGCGGTCGTCACCTCAGCAATGTTGCGCACTTGGCCAGTGAGGTTCTCAGCCATGGAATTCACATTGTCGGTCAAATCCTTCCATGTCCCGCCGACACCCTCGACGCGCGCCTGGCCACCGAGCTTGCCTTCTGTGCCGACCTCGCGTGCCACGCGCGTCACTTCCGACGCGAAGGAATTGAGCTGGTCGACCATCGTGTTGATGGTGTTCTTCAGTTCGAGGATCTCGCCTTTAACGTCGACCGTAATCTTCTTCGAGAGATCGCCCGAGGCAACCGCGGTGGTGACCTCTGCGATGTTGCGAACTTGGCCGGTCAGGTTGGTAGCCATGGCGTTGACGTTGTCAGTCAGATCTTTCCACGTGCCGGCAACGCCTTTCACGCGCGCCTGGCCGCCGAGTTTGCCTTCGGTGCCGACCTCGCGCGCCACGCGCGTCACTTCGGAGGCGAAGGAGGCCAGCTGGCCCACCATGGTGTTGACGATCTTGCCGATGCGCAGAAATTCGCCGCGCAGCGGCCGCCCGTCGATTTCGACCATCATTGTTTGGGAAAGGTCGCCCTTGGCGACCGCGCCGATGACGCGGGCAACCTCGGCTGTCGGCTGAACCATGTCCTCGATCAGATCGTTTACTGATCTGACACTGGACTCCCAACTGCCAGTGGCGTTTCGAACCCGCCCGCGCTCACCTATCCGCCCATCCTTGCCGACGACCCTGCTGAGCCGCTCGAACTCACGCGTCACCTGATCGTTGAGATCAACGATCTCATTGAAGGTTTCCGCGATTTCCGAATCGAGCCCTTCGTAGACGTTGTCGATGCGGATGGAAAAGTCACCGCGCCGGAAA
>NZ_JBFULQ010000771.1:0-2018 GCF_054049815.1 Mesorhizobium sp. P5_C1
GAAATTCCTCGACCACCACACCTATCCCAGCACCGAGACCAAGGGCCGGCGCGTCGTCGAGGCGGTCATCGTCGACAACGGCAAGGAGGTGACGATTACCGGCACCGGCACCGGTCCGATCGACGGCTTCGTCGATGCACTCTCGCGTCACCTCGGCATCGAGATGTCGGTGCTCGATTATTCCGAGCACTCGATGCAGCGCGGCTCGAACGCCTCGGCCATCTCCTATGTCGAGATGGAACATCCTGATGGCAAGCTGTTCGGCGCCGGCATCAACACCAACATCGTCGCCGCCTCGCTGGAAGCGGTGATGTCGGCGGCGAACCGCATCGTCGTCAAAAAGGCCGGTTGACGCACAACCAGAACGAAGATCGGAACCCTCCCCATTCGGCGATCGGTTCCGATCCTTCGTATCATTAACCACCGAAGAATTATCCGGTGGGGTACGTGATCGCATAATGGGTGAATACTTGTGTGGCGGTGCGGGAACTATATGATCGCACCTCAACCTGTGCCGACTTCGAGAGGATCGACACTTGCAGCATGCCACGCCTGCCGCCCCCGCAGTGCGCGAGACACTGGAGCGACTTCTTGCCAGCCAGACGTTCGGGCGATCCGAACGCGCGCGCAAGTTGCTCCGCTACCTTGTCGAACGCGAACAAGCCGGCGAAGCCGACAGGCTCAAGGGCTTCTCCATCGCCATGGATGTTTTCGGCAAGGACGGCGATTTCGATCCGGCCACCGACGCCGTGGTGCGGGTTCAGGCGGGCAGGTTGCGCGAGCTTCTGCAGCATTATTTTGCCAATGAAGGCGTTGCCGAGCCGGTCCGCATAGCCATTCCGCGCGGCGGCTATGTTCCCGCCTATGAATTGAACGCGATCCGGCTGCCGGCTGAGGCTGTTCCCGAACTCAGGCTGGATGGCGCCACGTCCGCCGATCGGGCCAACGACGCCAGCACGGGCATGCCGGATGCGGTGTCGCCGGCTCTCGCGAAGCCCACCCCCTCGGTGGTGCGCCAACTCCGCTTCTTCTGGATGGCGATCGCCCTGGTCATCGCCATGCTGGGCCTGCTGATCCTTCGTCAGGGCAGCAGCGCCTTGCTGAGCGGTGGCGGCGACATGTCGGCGACCCTCGAGACCGCTGGCGCAACCAGCAGCATCGCGCCGTCGGCAACGGCCGACGCCCTGCCGCTCGTCTATATCGACCTCAAGGCCGAAGGCGCCGATGCCAGCCGCGTCGCCGCCTCGCTCCGCGCCGGCCTGAGTGGCTTCGATACGATCGACTTCATCGGTCGCGACACACCCACCGATCCGGCTGACGACGCCACCAGCTTCATATTCGCCATGCTGCCCGGGCCGAACGCGGGCGATATCACGATCGAACTGCAAAGTATGGCGTCCGGACGGGTGCTTCTGTCGCGCAATCTGACCCCTGCCGACAGCGCACCGGCCGTGGTCGAAGACCGGATCGCCGACATGCTGAGTTCGGCGCTTCCCGCCTCGGGCACGATCTACAACTATATCGAGCAGACCGGTGCCCCAAACGGCCTGACGCAATGCTTGCTGCTCAACGACAAATATTATCTCGACCAGAACGCCAGAACCCATGAAGCTGCCTATCGCTGCCTCGAAAAATTGGCCGATGGCGGAACGAAGTCCTCGCTGGTCTATTCGGAGCTTGCGTCTCTGCAACTCGAGGCGGTCTCCGATCATTATGCCTACCCGCCCAATGCAACGATTGAAAAGGCTGTGGAGTTTGCCCATCGCGGCGTCCAGATGGGGCCGACCAGCCCTTATGCGCATCGCTCCTACGGCTATGTCAGTTCGCGTCTCGGCAATACGGACGAAGCGATCCGCTGGATGCGCAAGGCCTATGAACTCAATCCCTACGATCTCGGCATGGCTGCCGCCTACGGCTACGGGCTGATCTTCGCCGGTCGATACGCGGAGGGAACGCCGATCCTGGCGCATGCGGCGGAGACCTTCAGCGGCCACTCGACATGGTGGGACTACGGGCTG
>NZ_JBFULQ010000772.1:0-2015 GCF_054049815.1 Mesorhizobium sp. P5_C1
GAACAGGAACGGCAGGCCGATCATCAGGAAAATGCGTGCAAGGCAAAGAAGCGGAAGCTGGGTCTGGGGCGAGTGACGTGATGACGGCGATGCCATAAAGCGCGAACGCCTGCGAATAGGTGGTGATCACCCAGGTGCTCTCATCCGTCCCGGCGGCCAGGCTGCCGGCGATGTTGCGCAGGGCCACATTGGCGATCGAAGTGTCGAGCACCAGCATGAAGGTGGCGATCGAGACGATGACCGCGATGAGCCAGGGATTGCGGCCACCGGCGGCGGACCGGCTTTCACTCGCGCCACTGGCCATTTCGACGGCACTCATCTCACCTTGACTGTCGGCACTACCGACAGGCCTGGACCGAGCAGCACGCCCGGCGGTTGGTCGAAGACGATCTTACCGGCACGCGCTGCATCCGCAGCCCCCGGTGAAGTAAGCACTGGCGCCGGCTCTCCGGGGGCCGGCGCGCCTTCCAACCGTGAAAGCGCAGAAACAGATGACATCGAAGCTTGACGATATCTCGGAGGCCATCGGAGCGTGTGAGTGCATGCGTAACGCCGAACCGCGATTGAAGTTCATCAAGCCGCAGGAGCCTTTGCTGGTGCTCGAGCCGCCCGTCAGCGACGAYTGGCTSCACGAGATCAAGTATGACGGCTTCCGCACCCAGCTSATCCKSGATTGGGCWGRGGYKCGCGCMTTCACCAGGACCGGCATCGAYTGGTCRAARCGCTAYTGGCCTGTCGTCGACGCGGCCGAGAAACTGCCGGCGATTCTATGGGACCTGGTGGAGCCGGCCGACGGGATCATCTAGCCAGCAYGTCGAGGGCGACGGCGCCGCGTTCTTGGCCGCCGTCGACAAGATGGGGCTCGAAGGCATGGTGTCGAAGCGCYGCGGCAGCCCCTATCGCAGCGGCGAATCCGATGCGTGGGTCAAAACGAAATGCTGGGATGTCGACGACCTCGACCTGATCGGCGTAAAGCGGGAGGCCGGCAAGCAGACCGAGGGGCTGTTCGCCAAGGACGGCAAATATGTCGGCAAGGCCGTCATCGCCACCACGCGCGCGATCAAGGACYGGCTCTGGCACGCATCGAGCGCGATCGTGCCGAGCAACCTGGTGGTGGTGTCCCCACCGCGATSGCCGATGACGACGTCGACTGGGTGAAGCCTGGCATCACCGCCCGCGTCCGGCATCTGCGCGGTGAGCCGAAGCTACGTCACGCCTCGGTGCAGGATTTCAGGAGGTAGGTCATGCCGATTCGMCGAAAGGCAACTGACGCCGGCATMTTCGACGAATCCGAGCTAGCCTTGCTTGGGCGGGTTTTTGAACAATTGAAGCTAGACAATCAGTCGCCAGACGCTCGCGAGGCAATCGCCTCCCGCATTATCGCGAACTTTATGGCCGGCATCACGGATGAAGATGAGCTGGTCTCGCTCTCCAAGCAGCCGTTGGGAAGGTAGGTGGCAAAATGGCGGTGGCTAAGAAGGACCAGGAGCGCATCACCTACGCCTGGATGTATGGCGCCCAGGCGCGCAAGGATGGCAAAGAACGCGGTGCCCGGGTTCTGGCAAGAACACGCCGAGGCCTGGCTAAAGGGTTTTGATGGCGAGCCCATTGCCGGTGCCGCCAAGGCCAAGCCGGTCAGCGATCAGATGGAGGCGGAAGTCGATGAGGTGGCAGTGGATGAGCCGCCGCTTGCGGATGGCCCGCGCGGCGCGGATCCGGCAAAATGAAAAAGCCCGCCACCTTTCAGCAGGCCAGCTCCCACGGGGAATCACTGATAGGTCAGTGATCCAGCCGAACGTTACCGGCGCGACAATGTTCCTTGTCTTTGAAGCGGCCACGTCACCTTGCCCAAGGTGGCGAGCTTTTTACATTAGACGCAACTAATGTCTCTATGGCGCGTTTCCGCATCGGCCAGACAACGTCCCAAGCTGGCCATTTCAAACCCGTCATCGTCCTACGGTGGCGGGAGCCCTTCACGCTTCCTCCGTGACCGGGCTTTTGCGTGCTCCCTCAAC
>NZ_JBFULQ010000773.1:0-2011 GCF_054049815.1 Mesorhizobium sp. P5_C1
GGTCCCGCCGCGCCAGGCGCACGCCAATAGGCGAACTTGGCGAAACCCGACCGATTGCTTCAAGGCTCGAAAGGCCAGCGCCAGGTTTGATTTTACGCAAGGAAAGCGTCCCTCGCGGCTTCTAGTTTCCTCGCATGGCTCTCAACCTCTTCGTCGGCACGATCGTCATAAGCCTGACGGTCGTCATTCACACCTTCGGCCTCATTGCCGTCACCCRTGCGATGGGACATCTGGTGGCGCGATTTCGCATGCATGGTCGGCGAAGCCGGGTCGTTGCAATGATCAGYGTGGTGATGGGCCTTTTTGCCGTCATGACAGCCGAGGTCTGGTTGTGGGCGGGCGTGTACCGCCTGCTCGGCGTCCTGCCCGACTTCGAGACCGCGCTGTATTTTTCAACCATCACCTTTTCGACCGTCGGCTATGGCGACGTGGTGCCGGCCCATGATTGGCGCGTGCTAGCGGCGCTGGAAGGCGTGAACGGCTTTCTTCTGCTCGGCTGGTCGACCGCCTATCTGATCGCGGCCGGAACGCGCATCGGCCCGTTCAGGGCTGGCGAGCACTTTTGACCGGGTGGACACTCAGACCGCTACCGAATGCCTGGCCTTGCCGGCTTCAAGATATTTGTCGAACTTCGCCGCAATGCTTCTCACAAAGGGGCGACTTTCGGCCGGCACGACGAAGCTGTCGCCATCGAGTTCAAGCAATCGCCCAGGACCATCAAGAGCAGTGGAACTTGCCTTGAGCAGAAGCCTTTGACCAGCATCGCCAAAGCGCTCTACCAGTTCGATCGCCGAGAAGGCGAAATCGCACATCAGCCTCTCGATGATCCAGCCGCGAACGCGGTCGTCGTCGGAAAGTGCGATACCGCGGACGGCCGCCAGCCCACCGTCGGAGACCATGCGCCCATACTCGGCGGTCGACGGCATGTTCTGCGCATAGCCTTGGCGAAATTGACTGATGGACGACGGGCCGAGGCCGATCAGTGTTTCGCAGCGATCCTCCGTGTAGCCTTGGAAATTGCGGCGCAAGCAGCCGGTTCTGGCCGCTACGGCCAACGCATCGTTGGGCTTGGCGAAGTGGTCGAAGCCGACGGCTTCATATCCCGCGTTCAGCATAAGACAAGCGGCCAGTTGTGATTGAGCAAACCGCTCCGCCGGACCCGGCAACCATGCCTCGTCGATCATCGTCTGGTGCTTCTTGAACCAGGGCACATGTGCGTAGCCGAACAATGCCATCCTGTCCGGTTCCAGGGTCAACGCCTGCGCGACGGTGGAGGACACGCTCTCCCTGGTCTGGTGCGGCAGGCCGTAGAGCAGGTCCAGATTGACCGATTCGACACCGCGCGTGCGAACGCCGTCGACGACCGCTTTGGTCTGCAAAAAGCTCTGCTCGCGATTAATTGCCTTTTGCACCTTCGGGTCAAAATCCTGGACCCCGAGGCTCGCCCTAGTCATGCCGATCTCGGCAAGCGCATCGAGGCGGGCGTCATCCATATCATTGGGATCGATTTCGACGCTGATCTTGGCGTCCGGAAGAAAATCGAAGCTGGCCCGCAATGCTTTCCCTACCTCCACCATGTCCTCGGGCTTCAGCATCGTCGGAGAGCCGCCACCGAAGTGGACGGCGCGCACGCCGGCCTTGCCACCGACAATGCGGGCGATAGTGGCGATCTCGGCATGCAAAGAGCGGAGATAGGCGGTTACCGGGTCATAGTGACGGGTCTGCTTGGTGTGGCAGGCGCAGAACCAGCAGAGCCTGTCGCAGTAGGGAATATGCAGATAGAGCGAAATCTCGTCGCCTTTCCCGAGCGCCTCCAGCCAGCCTCGACAGACAGTGGCATCGACCCCCGGATGGAAATGCGGCGCGGTCGGATAGCTCGTGTAGCGCGGCACGTTCTCGCCAAGCCTGGCAGCTAGTTCCGGTCGCATGTCGCCATCCCTTGTGTTTGCATGGCCAGGAAAATGGCCGCGACGGGACGCAAATGCCTTGATTTCGGTCAAAGCCCTTGCAC
>NZ_JBFULQ010000774.1:0-2008 GCF_054049815.1 Mesorhizobium sp. P5_C1
CGCTTCGAAAGGTCAAGATTTTTTAGCGGCTTTTCACATATATTTTCGCCGAGAAGAGAATGGTGGATGACCGAATGAAACGGGTGAAAAGGGGGTTGAACTGACCGGACGATCTGTTACTTAAATCGCTACCACTGGGTTAAAAATACAACAGAAGCTGGCCATCGGTCCTATGGCTTACCTTCTGTCTTTTTCTGCCTTCCATTTTGAAATTGAAGGGATTTTTATCAAAATGGGCAATGCAATCATTGCGCCGGGATACTCTTTCAGCGAAGCTCGCATCGGAACGGTCGAGGGCGGAGAATCCGGGGTTCTGGTGTGGAAATCCGACCAACTGGTCGCCGTCCTTACCCAGATCGACGAGGAAGCCTACTGCACGAAAGGCAAGTGGTTCCTCGAGACAGGCTTCGGCCTGCTGAGCGGGCTGCACAAGAACTTCGATACGATCGAGGAAGCCGTTAAATGGGTGGGGGTATACACCTTCCCCGAGCCTGTTCCTGCAGTAGATTGATCGGCGGATTCCGCGGCAGCAAGGCGCCTGTGCAAGCCAGCGATGGCTTTGGCCCGTGTCCTTTACCGACCTCGCCTTAAGGGCCTTGACAGCCCGCACTTTGCTGCTTCCGCAACGGAAGTGAGATCGTGTCCCATCCCCTCATGCGGAAACAATGCGGGATTGCCGCATAAGGGTCCTTGGAGAGAACGAGGAAGCAACGCCTTCGTGGCGTCAAGATGTTACCGCGAGACGGGCTTCAGATTGCGCCATGGTCGCATTGTTCGCGGCTGGAGGGTTCTCTGGAGTCGTCATTTCAGCTCGGCCGTCACCATTGTTAAAACGGCGGAAGACAACCTGCGTGGGCCGGCCTACCAAGAGACGGCTCGTTCCCGATTCCAGGGCCTGCGCATAGACCGCCAGGGCGCCGTCGACGGCCTCTATCGTCTTCATGACGGCCGCGTCGTCGTGGGTGTAGCTGACGACGAGAGACGGCATGAGCACGCCACGCCTGATCGTCTCCTGCAGGAACAGCGAGCGGTATGCCTGTGACGGCTTGCCGTTGGGGTCGAGCGTGGCATAGGCCAGGCAGCAGGGACGGCCGACAACCTTGAAGTGGCCATCCACCCCATGCCGCCTGGCAGCCTCTGCGATCCCGGCCCTCAGTTTCGTCCCCTGACGGTGCAGGTGTTCGATCACGGACTCGTTCTGGTAAGTCCGCATGGTCGCGATCGCCGCCGCAAGCGCATGGGTCTCGGCGCCATGCGTGGTCGACAGCAGAAACACCCTTGGGCGGTCCGTATGCTCGAGGCCGCCGAGCCGCATGTATTCGCGTTTGCCGGCCAGGGCCGAGACCGAAAACCCATTGCCAAGCGCCTTGCCGAATGTCGACAAGTCCGGCTCTATGCCATAGAGCTTCTGCGCCCCGGACGCATGCCATCTGAACCCGGTGATCATCTCGTCGAGAATGAGCAGTGCGCCCTTTTCCCTGCAGAGACGCTGGACTTCATGCAGGAATCCGTCCACCGGATCGTCGCCGCGGGAAGGCTCGAGGATCAGGGCGGCCAGCTTGCCGGGGTGCCTGTCGAACAAATCCCTTACGCTGGCAATGTCGTTGTACCGGAAAGTGACGGTGAGCTTTCGGACCGCCTCCGGAATTCCGGCATTCATCGGTGTGGTCCCGATGAACCAATCGTCTGTCGAAAAGAAGGGATGGTCGGCGCAGCATGCAACGAGATCGCGACCCGTGTAGGCGCGGGCAAGGCGAACGGCCCCCGAAGTCGCATCCGATCCGTCCTTGCAGAACTTCACCATCTGCGCGCCGATGAGCTCCAGGAACGTCTCGGCGCAGTCGACCTCGATCCTGGCCGGCCGCGTGAAATTGGATCCACCTTGGAGGGCTGTCTCCACGGCTCTGACCACGGTCGGGTAGGCGTGTCCCAGCCCGACGGAACGGTTGCCCATGCCGTATTCGATGTACTCGTTCCCGTCGACGTCCCAGACATGGCATCCCAAACC
>NZ_JBFULQ010000775.1:0-2004 GCF_054049815.1 Mesorhizobium sp. P5_C1
CCTTATCGAGCGTAACAGAGGCCATCGATCTATCCTTTGACGGCGCCGGCGGTCAGGCCGGTGACGAGATAGCGTTGCAGGAAAGCGAAGAAGATGCAGACCGGGATCAGCGCCAGGATCGACGCCGCCATCATCTGTCCCCAGTCGACGGCAAATTTGCCGATGAAGGTGAGCAGGCCGACCGCGAAGGTCTTCTGGTCGTCGCTGGAAATCAGCATCAGCGCGAACAGAAGCTCGCTCCAGGCCGCGGTGAAGACGAAGCCGAGCGTCGCGCCCATGCCCGGCAGCGTCAGCGGCACGATCACCTTGCGCATTGCCTGCGCGCGCGTGCAACCGTCGATCATCGCCGCTTCTTCCAGGTCCTTCGGGATGCCGTCGAAGAAGGATTGCATCAGAAAGGTGGCAAAGGCGGTGTTGAAGGCGGTGTAGATGATGATCAGCCCGGTCAGGCTGTTGATCAGGCCGATCTGCCCCATGACGCGGTAGATCGGCGGAATAACCATCACCAGCGGAAACGTCTGGGTCAACAAGAGCATCAGCGCCAGTGCTGCCTTGCCGCGAAACGTGAAGCGCGACATGGCGTAGCCGGCGAGCGTGGCGACGACCGTCACCAGTGCCGCCGTCGACACCGAGACGATGACGCTGTTGAGGAAATAGCGCGGGAAATCGGTGGCCTCGAGCACGGTGACGAAGTTCTGCAACGTCATCTGCGAGGGCCAGAAGGTGATGCCTTCGGAATAGAGAAGCCGCTCCGGCGTGACCGAGATCTTCAGCGTCCAGTAGATCGGGAACAGCGCAAAGATCACGTAAGCCGCGACGGCGGCGTAGAGGCCGATGCCGCCGAAGAAGCGCTGCGAGGCTGAGCGTCCTGCGATCATCAGACGTGCCGCACCAGGGAGCGGCGGATGCCTATCAGTGCGATCGCATAGGCAATGAGCAGGACGAGCAGCAGCACGGCCACCGCCGAGGCATAGCCCTTGTCCAGCGACTTGAAGGCGCTGACATAGATGTAGACCGGCACCGTGTTGGTCGAGCCTGCCGGTCCGCCCTCGGTCATGACGAAGATGAGGTCGGCGAAGGTGGCGATCCAGATGGTGCGCAGCATCACCGTGATGGCAATGGTCGGCGCCAGGAACGGCAGCGTCACTTTGGTGAAGCGCTGCCAGGGCGAAGCGCCGTCGATCGCCGCCGCCTCATGCAATTCCGATGGAATGGATTTCAGCGCCGCCAGCAGCGTGATGGCGAAGAATGGAATGCCGAACCAGATATTGGCGACGATCGGCCCCCACATGGCGGTCGAGGGATCGGACAGAACATTGGTCGGTTCGGCCTTCAGCCCCAATGCATACAGCCAGTGCGGCAATGGGCCGATGATCGGATTGAACAGCCAGGCCCAGGTCAGGCCTGACAGGAAGGACGGCACCGCCCAGGGCAGGAACACCAGGGCCTGCACCACCTTGCGGCCCGGGAATGGCTTGTCGAGCAGCAGCGCCAGGCCGAGACCGAGGAAGAACTGGAAGAACAGGCTGGCGACGGTCCACCACAGCGTGTTGACCAGCGCCTGCCCGAGCACCGCGTCCGACAGCATTGCCCGATACTGTGCGAGCCCGACATATTCCGACTTGAAAGCCGAGAATTTGCGGAAGGAGTAGCTGATGCCGATGACCAGCGGCACCAGAAGCACCACGACCAGAAGGATGATCGCCGGGCTGAGATAGAGCCAGGGCTCGATGGCGGCGTGCGATCGCCACTTGCGACGCGGCTTGCCGGCGGATCGTATTTCGGACACGGCATAGGTCATTGGGGGCTCTACGGTGAAAGGTGGATGCCGGCGTCGGCGACAGCGTCCTTCTCCCCGTTTCACGGGGAGAAGATGCCGGCAGGCAGATGAGGGGCTGCGCAAACCTTCAAACGATGGCGCCGCCCCTAATCTGTCACTTCGTGACACCTTCTCCCCGTGAACGGGGAGAAGGGAACAAAACTACTTCTTGTTCTTCGCCAGCC
>NZ_JBFULQ010000776.1:0-2003 GCF_054049815.1 Mesorhizobium sp. P5_C1
GATTCGTCCCCGGTATCCCGGTTGTCGGGATGGTAGCGCATGGCAAAATAACGAAATATCCGTTCTATCGTTTCCGAGTTGGCGTTCGGACTGATTTCCAAAAGTTCATAGTAATCAACGAACAAATCGGTGCTCCCACGACATCGTTGTCAGGCAATGCATTGGTCTTAATAAGACAAAGGGCCTGGCCGCGAAAGAGTTGCGATCACAGGCCCTTGTCGTCGGGTTCATTTCGAAGAGTGCGCCTGTTACCGCACTGTCGCAAGCTGGACCATGGTCCGTGGACCTGAGATGGTAAATGCAGCGTCAAAATGCCTGACATAACCAGTCAGCGGCGGCGCGAGCCTTGTTTAGATGCCGCGATCGCCAGCCAAAGCGCGTCGCATTTGAACGTATTCAGGCGACGCGTTTGGGTCTCTGTGTTGTGCATTTCGTTTATCCCAAAACCGGGCCACTTTTGGGCACATGCACTAGCCGCGCGGTCTAGCCTTCGGCCCTGGCCTGCTTTCCGACGGGTTTGCGGTCAATCTGGCGGATCGCCTGTCTCTCAGCCACAAGGTTGTCTTTTTTCTTGCCAGCAGCTCATCGCGATCGCCTTCCGCGCCATGCTTCGCGGCAATCGCATAGTCGGCCCTGTTCGTTCGATAATCGTCCTTTTGCACAGACATTGCTTCCTCCCGTGCAGCGGGCGTTTTTCCCCTTGGCCCGCGCAGGACTAGCTAAATGCCGGTGCACCGCGCGAGTCTACAAATTGGGGATTGTATTAAAATGATACAGGCCGCCGTCGCGCCTGCCTCTCGTTGTTTTTGATGGCGTCTGCCTGGCTCGGTGCCCCCTTGGAGCCTGCAAGATGGAGCCTGCAAGCAAACCTGGACGCGAGCCACTCCGACAAATCCAACCCGCCGTGAACGGCTCAGTCCACGATGATCTGTCCCTCGACATCTCCGTCGATGCTCATCCCACTCATGCGGTGATGCCAAAAGAGGCACCGGGCCGAATGATGGACAAATGTGCCGTGGTCGTCCCGCGTCGCGTACTCAATCCTTGCTTCACGGGCGGCGAAATCTTCTTCGGCATGCAGGAGCCGATAGCCGTCAAATAGGCGAACAGACCTGACTGTCCTGACTGCCGAAGCGGTCCTGAGTGCCGACATCATCCTGATGGCCGAATCGCACGACGGCATCATGCCCCAGCGCTCGCCATCGGCGTGTGCAGACAGAGCGGCCGTTGCTGCCAATAGCTCTGCCAGGCAAACGCGCTTCATCGCCTCGCCTTTCGCCAGCCCACTGCCAGCGCTTCATGCCATCGCTTCGTGAGGTGCTTTCGCCAACGGTCAGCCTGATTGGCGCCGGATGATGGTGGGCCTTGCCCAAGTTCCCTTGAGAGCTTGCGATTTTTACGCGGTCTGAATCTGTTCGGGAGGCGTCCCGCCCGACATTGCAATCAACCGTGCACCGGCAAAGGCGGCCAGAATTGTGAACACCGCAGTGACGTTTAGGAACGCAAGAACGATCCCGCTCTGGTCATAGCAACTGGCGAATTCCATGACATTTCACCCCTTGAAACCACCCTGCATGATGACTCCAGTTCAGGCGAAAAACAAGCTACCGCTAATGGAGGAGTGGCTCAGTCTGAAATAACCGGAATGATCAGCACGCCGAGGACTTCGATGAGGGGGATTACCACGTAGATAGCAACGAAGCCGGCAATCCACATCCCGATCTTGACCAGCCAGGACGAATGAAGGGTCGCCTTCCAAGCGAAAAATGCGCTCGCGACGCCCAAACCCAATGCGAGAATGCCAATGACCGGAGACCGCGTCATTGGCAGCATTAGGTCACCAAAAAGTAGAAAGATCGCGCTAATGAAGATTAGCTGGGCCGCGAGCCCAAATAGAAACGCGCGTTTCACGCGGCCCTCCCGGTGCTACCTTTTATCGGCATCAGGCGACGGCTTTCGCTTGTAAGGGCCGCAGCCCCAGCTTCGGCGCAACTGCATTCATC
>NZ_JBFULQ010000777.1:0-1994 GCF_054049815.1 Mesorhizobium sp. P5_C1
TGTTGGAGGCTCGCAGCGGATCTGCGCCTTCGACGGCAATGGCAAACTCTATTGTGGTAAACGCTCAGAACAGGAAATGCTTCCCTTGGACCCCTGCCCTTCGCCAAATTTCAGGCCAATGCGGTTGGACCGCAACCGAAACCTCGCTGGACAACGAATGTTTTGCGCCGCTTGCCCACAAGCACCGTGAAGCCCGGCAGGTTGGTGAGTGCGCGATGTTCGATCTGGCTCGATCGGTTGGTTTGTCTACGCCATCATAGCCGCGCAGTACGAAAGCGAAGGGCTCCGATCTTTGTACTAAAGCCTTTACCCGCCTTTTTGAAATTGTCCTCAACGCGGCCCGTGCCTTTCAGGACGGGAACACCAATTTCCAGTCCTGCTTCATGTCCACGACGGTCCAGCGTTCCTTCATCGCTTCGTCCCAAGCTTTGTCGAGCTTTCCGACTGAGGATTTGCGATCGTACGCATATTCACGATCGGCGTCGGTATGATGCACGATCCCCATGAACCGCGCGCCGCTTCCAGCGGCGGTCCATTGCAACATCTCCAGATCGCCGTCGGAATTACCGAACGCAAAGATGGGTCGGCGGCCTATGAACTTGTTGATGCCGACAGGTTTGCCCGGTCCGTCGTCGACGAAATCGATCTTGGCTTCCTTGATCAAGGCCGGCTTGCCGTCGGCACCCACCACGTATTTGGTTGCTCCCGACGACCCGACGATCCTCTCCGGCGGGATGCCATAGACAGCTTCCATCCAGGGGCGCATGAAATCGATACCGCCGCCCGACACCACAAATATCTTGAAGTCGTTCTGCCGTAAGAACTCCAGCAATTCCAACATCGGCTGGTAAACAAGTTCGGTATAGGGACGATGGTAGCGGGGATGACGCGCCGTCCTGGTCCAGTTGATGACCGCGCTGTTGAATTCGTCGGTTGTCATGCCGGCGTGCGTCACAGCCAGGATCTTGAATATTCCCTGCTCGCCCGAGCGAACCAGACCTGACACGTCGTTTGACAGGACAGATTTGAACGGTTCCTGCGTCTGCCACTCCGGATGGGTTGGGGCGAGCTGCTTCACCTGGTCCAATGCGAAGGCGAGTTGCGAGTAGATCGGCTGTTCGCACCAGAGCGTTCCGTCATTGTCGAAAACAGCGATACGCTCGTTGGCCATGACGAATTCCTGGCCGTCCGGCGTCGTGACCTTTGCAACGAAGTCCATGATCGAAGCTTTGGCGGGCCCCTCATGCCACGAAGCGAGAGGCGCAGCTTGAGCACGCGCGGACACGACGCTGGAAAGCGGCAGGCTGGTGGCCAGCATGCCGGCGAGCACCTTGCGTCTGTCCATGGCCGGACTCATCTATCGAACCACGACTTAGACGTGCACGCCGCCTGTTCTTGCACAATAGATCCTGGACAGGGCATCGCGAACTCCAGCGGTTTGGTGCGTCGCGCCGGCACGGACTTCAGCCTGCGAAGTCGATGACTGCGGTTGGATGCGCTGGTTGATCAGGCGATGCAGGCCTCGGAGAGGCCCCATTCGATTGACCGAGCGCGTCAGGCAGTCAGAATAGGAGCGGGCCTTGCAGGCACAAGACTTGGCTGCCGCACATACCGATACGAAACGGTAACAGCCCACCGATAGAACCGATGGGGGCGCCGCTGGAGCTTATGCCGGTCCCTTGGTAGCAGCCAAATCGCGCCGTCGAACGCCAAGGCGGTGACGCTTGCAGGCCCCGGATAGAACCCGGCTGTAACAGTAAAGTGCTGGCGCGCCTCCCCTCACTGTGACGATGCTTGCTGGAATGCTTCCGCACGAGGTCATTCATTCGGTTTGAAACATATGGCCATGCCTTCCGAAACCGCCCACGACCGTCGGGGCTTGCTAAGGCTCATGTTGAAGATGCCGGCCTTGCGCGGCACGCTTCAAATCCTCAGCGCGACGAATTCCGATCTGCTCGGCCTGTGCGGCGCCTACGAGGATGCCAGCACGGCCC
>NZ_JBFULQ010000778.1:0-1992 GCF_054049815.1 Mesorhizobium sp. P5_C1
AAGCCATGGAGGGGCCGATGGCCGTCTCCCATGGCAAGGAGGCCCTCAAGCAGAAGGGTCAGTGGTGGCAAGAGAACCACGAAGTCCATGGCGGCTCGGTCGAAGGCCCCTATGTCAACGGCGACCAGTTCGCAGTGCGCTTCAAGTTTGACATAACGCCCAAGGCTACGGGCGAGCGTGTCACCATGGATGAGGTCGGCGTGTACACGGTCAAGAACGGCAAGATCACCGAAGAGCGCTTCTACTATTGAGGCCGGAAATAATACCGGACTCGGGGAGCCTGCTCGCTTCGCTGCAGGCTTGAAAATAAGCATGGCGGCCGGGACGATAGCCCGGCCGCATGTGAGAGTTCAAATTGTCTTCACGTACTCTGCCAGCTGATCCGCCACAGTGCCCCAGCCATCGAAGAAGCCCATCTCTTCGTGGTTCTTGCGGGTCGCTTCGTCGCGGTGGATAGCGGTGGCGGTGTAGCGCGTACCCTTGCCGTCCGGCTGCAAGGAAATGACCGCGGTGATAAACGGCGCCCCTGACGGCCGATAACCCGGCAGCAGCGCATCCGTCCACACCAACCTCTCGTTCGGCACGATTTCCAGATAGCAGCAATGGCGGTCGCTGACCTCCTTGCCGTCAGGCGACTGCATGCGCGTGCGAAACAGCCCGCCCGGCCTGAGGTCGATCTCGCAGTCGGTGACCATCCATGGCTTCGGCGTGAACCATTGCTTGACATGGGCAGGGGTCGTCCAGGCCTTCCACAACAACTCGCGCGGCGCATCGACGACACGCTCCAGCACGAGGTCCAGCCTGGGATCCGGCTTGAACGGATAGCTCATGTGTCTTTCTCCTTCAGGGTCATCACATAGGCGTCGAACTGGTCGAGGCGGCGCTCCCACAGCGTGCGCTGTTCGGCCAGCCAGTTTTCGGCAAGCTTCAGCGGCTCGGGCGCCAGTTGATAGGTTCGGACCCGGCCGGTCTTTTCCGAGCGCACCAGTCCGCAGCCTTCGAGGACCCTGAGATGCTCGATGAAGGAGGGCAGGGCCATGTCGAAAGGCTGCGCGAGTTCGCTGACCGAGGCGGGGCTGCGGTTCAGCCGCTCGACCACGCGTCGCCGCGTCGGGTCGGACAGGGCGCGAAAGATGCCGTCGATCGGTGGCGGCGTTTGTATCGCGGATTGCAGACTTGTCATGGCGATCACCGCTCGACACGATAGGTGAGCACCACGGCGCCGTTGGCGAAGGCGCGTGTGTCGACCAGCCTGAGGTCCGTCGCGTCCTCGGTCCTGTCGAAAAGCTGCGCGCCGCTGCCGAGTATGACCGGAAACACCATCAACCGGTATTCATCGACAAGGTCGTGCTGCTTGAGCGCGTTGACCAGCGTGCGGCTGCCGCCAACGACGATATCGCCTTTCAGACCCTGCTTGAGTTTGCGGATGGCGGCCATCGGCTCGCCTTGAAGGACTGTCGTGTTGTTCCAGGCCGGGGTCTTCACCGTCGTCGACACCACATATTTCGGCATGCTGTTCATCCGGTCCGCAAAGGCGCCTTTGTAGGTCGGCCAGGCGTCGGCGAAGCTTTCATAGGTCACCCGGCCGATCAGCAGCGCTTCGTGGTCCAGTACCTCTTGGAATTTGTACTCGATCTGTCCGGCCTCGTGCCGCTTGCCGACCCAGTTGGTGTGCCGGTAGCCCGGCTCGCCTCCCGGCGCTTCCATCACGCCATCAATGGAGATGAATTCCGATACAACGATCCTGGCCATGGTCATTCCCTTCCGGCTTTGGCCATTACTTAGGAAAATTCCTTAGTGTTGGCAACAGCCAAAATTCGAAGGATGTCAACCAGGGGTGCTGGCAAAGCGGGACGGGCGGTTCTAGGCTGGGAGCGGATTCGACTGTCAGTTTGGGGAAGTGCGCTTGACGATCACGATGTACGGCATCACCACCTGCGACACGATCAGGAAGGCACGCGTCTGGCTGGAAGGTCATGATGTGCCCTATCG
>NZ_JBFULQ010000779.1:0-1989 GCF_054049815.1 Mesorhizobium sp. P5_C1
GTGTAGTAAATACGGCAGCGTCAGACCGCCGAACCGTAGAGGTCATAGGCATCGGCGCGGTCGATCTTGACAGTGACGATGTCGCCGGCGCGCAGCGGACGGCGCGACTGGATATGCACCGAGCCGTCGATCTCGGGCGCGTCGTATTTGGTGCGGCCCTTTGCCGATGTGCCGTGCGCTTCGTCGATCAGCACCGGCAGGCGCTTGCCGACCTTCTTGGCCAGCTGTGTCGCCGAGATCTTCTGCTGGCGCTGCATGAAGCGATGCCAGCGCGCTTCCTTGATCTCTTGCGGGACCTGTTCGAGACCGAGGTCGTTGGAGCGGGCGCCCCGGACCGGCTCGTATTTGAAGCAGCCGGCGCGGTCGATCTTGGCCTCGTCGAGCCAGTCGAGCAGCATTTCGAAATCGTCGTCCGTTTCGCCGGGAAAGCCGACGATGAAGGTCGAGCGGATGGCGAGATCCGGGCAGACCTCGCGCCAGCCGCGGATGCGCTCGAGCGTCTTTTCGCCATGGGCGGGCCGGCGCATGTTCTTCAGCACCTGCGGCGAAGCATGCTGGAACGGGATGTCGAGATAGGGAAGGATCTTCCCGTCGGCCATCAGCGGGATGACATCGGCGACGTGCGGGTAGGGGTAGACGTAGTGCATGCGCACCCAGATGCCGAGCTTGCCCAGCTCCTCGGAAAGATCGAGGAATTTCGCCCGCACTTCGCGGTCGCCGAACATGCTGGTCTGGTACTTGATGTCGATGCCGTAGGCGCTGGTGTCCTGCGAGATGACGAGGATCTCCTTGACGCCGGCCCTGGCCAGTTTCTCGGCCTCGCGCAGCACGTCAGCCGCGGGCCGCGAGACGAGGTCGCCACGCAGCGCCGGGATGATGCAGAAGGTGCAGCGGTTGTTGCAGCCTTCGGAAATCTTGAGATAGGCGTAGTGGCGCGGGGTCAGCTTGACGCCTTGCGGCGGCAGCAGGTCGATATAGGGATCGTGCGAAGGGGGCGCCGCTTCGTGAACGGCGGCCATCACGCTCTCATAGGCCTGCGGCCCGGTGATTGCCAGCACATTGGGGTGCCTCTCGCGAATGACGTGCGGCTCGGCACCAAGGCAGCCGGTGACGATGACCCTGCCGTTTTCCGAAAGCGCCGAGCCGATGGCGTTGAGCGACTCGTCGCGGGCGGAATCGAGAAAGCCGCAGGTGTTGACCACGACAAGATCTGCGCCGTCATGCTTGCGTGCGATCTCGTAGCCCTCGGCGCGCAGGCGCGTGATGATGCGTTCCGAATCCACAAGGGCTTTCGGGCATCCAAGACTGACAAAACTCACGCGAGGAGCGGACATATAGGGTTTCCGGGCTTTTCAGGATTGCCGGCGCAGTACCACACTTATTGCGGCATTGGTATGGGCACGCCTTCGATGCGGCAAAACGCACGGCGACTGCGCTTGCGACCATGCTCTTCCGGATCGAAGACGCAGCCGGCAACCGCCTCAGCTGACCACGTTGTTGACATGCGGCCAGACTTCCACCGCACCACGGTAGACCATGTCCAAGGCCACATAGAGAATGATCAGCAGGCCGATATAGGCGATCCAGCGGTGGCGATGCAGCAGCTTGGCAATGAAAGTCGCGGCGAGCCCCATCAGCGCGATCGACAGCACAAGGCCGATGACCAACACCGGAAAATGATCGCGCGCGGCACCCGCGACCGCCAGCACGTTGTCGAGCGACATCGACACGTCAGCGACGACGATCTGCAATGCTGCCTGGCCGAGCGTCTTGCGCTTGGCCTTGCCGGCCACCATCTTGTCGCTGTTGAGATCCGAGTTCGACAGCGCCTCGGTCGCTTCCAGCTCATCGGCATGCGACGTGCGCAGCTCGCGGTACATCTTCCAGCAGACCCACAGCAGCAAGATGCCGCCGGCCAGCAGCAGGCCGACGATCGCCAGCAGCTTGATGGTAACCGCGGCAAAACCGATGCGCAGCACCGTTGCCGCC
>NZ_JBFULQ010000780.1:0-1980 GCF_054049815.1 Mesorhizobium sp. P5_C1
GGCATGAAAACTTTGAAGACGGAAAAGGATTTCAAGACCGCTTGGATGGCCATGAAACCGGACGAACAGAAGGCCGTGTTGAAGGACTGCGGCGACACCACACTCAACAAGTCGCATGCAGATTTCTGCGCTATGGCAAAGATGATGGGCGGCTAAATCTGGGTTGAATGTCGAAGGCGGGCGCACGCCCGCCTTCGAGTCAGCGCGCGATATGTCTGCGATATACGATGCGACGCTCTCAGAGTGAAAGCCGGAGGTACGCAAAACGCTTGTACGGGGCTCTATTTCAATTCGCAACCAAATTGCAAGCTGGTTGGAAGAACGCTGTAGCTCTAATCGCATTTTGTCGACTGGCCGCGGTGAGAAGTGCAATGCCGCGATTGCCGGTGGTGAAAAATCGGATTTGGCCAGCAGTCTTGAAAAGATGATTTATTGCTTCGGATGCCGCTGCTGGCTCCGTCGCAAGGCTGGCAAACATCCGGCCAGGCCCGCGCCATCTGGTCCCCTACCATGGCGCGCATATCACTTGGCTGTACGGCCATAGACGACGGTGCCATCAACTTTGCGGACTTCGACGGAGACAACATCATCGTATTGCGCCTCGCCGAGAACCTTGGCAGCGACGTGGCTTTTGGCGGCCTCTTCGTCCTTGAAGGGCATCGTCCCCAGAACGGCGTTCTTGGTGTACCAACTGTGTAGGACATGGCGCCGCTAAATGCATTCCGCTAAGCATAGGCGGTTTCGCTTAAGCTTCGTCGCTATTATTTACGATGACCATGCGGACGTGGGTCTTTAGGGCCGGCAAGCTAAGGACTTCAGTCTCAATTGCGTGATTGCTAATGTGATATAGACTTATCACCAGCGGGGGCTTTTCTCGCAATGGCCGGTGCTGCTTACAACCCCCTCGTCGTCTGCACCGGCCATTTCTTCGCAAACTACTAGCGGCCCAGCGGCCAAGGGCGGGGGGTGGGTGTGACCACCGGGCCTAACCGGCGCGGGGTCGGGGTTCGCCGGCTGGCGAATTATACGCCGTTCCGGCTTAGTCGACCATATCTCGCAGCCGCCTCTTGCGGGTCGGAGCTTGGTAATGATCCGCTTCAAGGAATCGCTTCGGCACGAMGCCGAACGGTTGGCTTTCGACGAAAAGAAGAAGGCCGGCGACCTAAGGCACAGGCTGGACCTGCACGATGAAGCCAAGGCAAAATTGGAATCCGATCTGGACAATAAGCTCGCTGCGGGAGCGCGCTTGGATACATATCAACCCGTTATGGGCGATACGCCACAATGCCCGCGCTGCTGGATATGGCGAGCGAGGCAGGAACCCATGGTTTGTCAAGGAGAGATGACCAGGACTTCCTCAAGTGCCGTGAGTGTGGGTACGTGGTGTTATAGTGCCTTTGAAGAGGCCCGCCGTTGAGGCAGGGGGCTAAAACGCGACAGTCCGCCGCGGCTCTCCCAGTAGCCGCGTCTTGACGTTACGTCATGTGTGGGTATGAAGACAGAACTAAGCCTWCGCCTTCCGCTTCGCTGGCGCCTTCTTAACAGGCTCGGCCTTGCGGCCAAGGCCTGCGGCTTTTGCCAGTTCGGAGCGCTGGGCGGCATAGTTGGGGGCGACCATGGGATAATCCGATGGCAAGCCCCATTTGGCGCGATAGGCGTCCGGCGTCAGGCCGAAACGCACGCCGAGGTGACGCTTCAGGGATTTGAACTTCTTGCCGTCTTCGAGGCAGACGATGAAGTCCGGTGTCACCGATTTCTTGGGGTTGACCGCCGGAACCAGCGGTGCCGCCACCGGGACCGGCGGCTCGCTAAGGCCCGAGAGGGAAGCATGAACAGAAGCAATAAGGTCCGGCAACGCGGCGGCAGGAAGTGGGTTCTTGCTTACATATGCCGAGACAACTTCGGCTGTTAGTTCCGCTAGTGCTGTAGAGTTGATGCGCGCCTCGTCAGTCATGGTCTCTCCTTTTGTCTGATTAATCA
>NZ_JBFULQ010000781.1:0-1979 GCF_054049815.1 Mesorhizobium sp. P5_C1
CGCGTGTGCAAAGTGACTTCCTGATCCCAGCCATGCGGGCGATGGCTGATCGCCACGAGACGATCGGAAACGTCCGTGGCAAGGGTCTGATGTTCGCGATCGAGGTCGTCTGTGACCGCGCGGCCAAGGCGCCCGCTGGAAAGCAGTACATGGCCACGCTCGGGCAACTGGCCTATGACGCCGGCGCTCTGGTCAGAATCGTCGGGCACATGATGATCTTCTCACCGGCCTTGATTATCCAGCGCGAGGAATGCGAACAAATCGTATCGGCTGTTGAAGCCGCATTCGCCAAGAACCTGGTAAATCCGGCGACGTAGATGCGGGAACCATACGCATAGGCAGCACGGGGTGGCCCTGAATACCATCGGCGGCGCCAAAGGCTGCAGCGTCATTGGATGCAGTCCGCGCTGTGCGCGCCGTAAAGGGTCAGGCCTCGGTCACCTTGACCAACTTGGTGACCATGTAGGCTTCCATCGCTTCGCTCCCGCCCTCCGAACCGTGGCCAGAATCCTTGACCCCGCCAAATGGTACTTCCGGCAGCGCCAGCAGATTGTCATTGACGCTCAACATCCCGGTCTCAAGTCGCGATCCAAGTTGCGATATGATTGTATTCGATCGCGTGAAGGCGAAGGCCGCGAGGCCAAAGGGTAGCCTATTGGCCTCGTCCACCGCTTCTTCCAGCGTCTCGAACGGCCTGAAGAGCGCGATCGGCCCGAACGGCTCCTCGTTCATTGCTCTCGCGGAAAGTGGCACCTCCGAGAGGATGGTCGGTTCGAAGTAGTAGCCGATATTCCCGTGGCGCCGGCCCCCGCTGCGGAGCCGCGCACCTTGCTCCAGCGCGTCCTGGACGAGAGCTTCCATCGCATGCAGACGCCGCTCATTGGCGAGAGGTCCAATCGTTGTACCCGCATTCATGCCGTCGCCGATGCGCAGCGTCGATGCCTCTGCCACGAAGTGGCTCAGGAAATCGTCATAGGCTGCCTGCTGGATCAGGAAGCGGGTCGGCGAAACACAGATCTGTCCGGCATTCCGGAATTTGGCCTGCGCCATGACCTTGGCGGCCGCCGAGATGTTCGCATCATCGAACACGAGGACGGGTGCATGTCCACCAAGCTCCATCGTCGTGCGCTTCATGTGTTGGCCGGCAAGGGCAGCAAGCTTCTTGCCGACGGCCGTCGATCCGGTGAAGGAAATCTTGCGAATAGCCGGATGGGCGATCAGGAATTCGGAAATGGCGGCAGGATTGCCGTAGACAAGATTGAGCACACCCTTCGGCAGGCCGGCATCCAGAAATGCCCTGGCCAATTCCGCGACGCATGCTGGCGCTTCTTCTGCAGGCTTGGCTACCACCGAGCAACCGGCACCGATGGCTGCGGCGATCTTGCGGGCAGCCTGGTTCAGGGGAAAGTTCCATGGCGTCAGAACGGCCACGGGGCCAACTGGCTCCTTCAGGACGAGTTGCTGTGTTGCAGGCGCCCGCGACGGCACGACTCTGCCGTAGGTGCGCCTGCTTTCTTCGGCGAACCATTCGATCGTATCGGCCGCGACCTGCACTTCCGCGGACGATTCGGCCAAAGGCTTTCCTTGTTCGAGCGTCAAAAGCCGCGCGATAATCGCAGTACGCTCCCTCAGCAGCGCTGCCGCGGCGCGCATGATCTTCGACCGCTGGTAAGGTGCGACGGCGCGCCATTCGGCGAAGCCCAGCCGTGCCGCCTCCACCGCGCGCTCGAGGTCAATCGCAGTTGCGCTGGCAACATGGCCGATTGGTTGTCCTGTCGCCGGATTGACGACCGAATAGGTTCCTCCGTCGTCGCTGTTGCGCCATGTGTTCCCGATGAACAGCTGCACTGACGGATAGGAGATGCCGGCTTCGTTCGTCATCGCTTCCTCGGAATGTATCTTGATGGTCGCGCGCCGGGCCTTATGTCCGCGGCGGATTGCGTCGTTCGGCTCGTCAACCGGCTGGAAGAAGTCTGCGT
>NZ_JBFULQ010000782.1:0-1977 GCF_054049815.1 Mesorhizobium sp. P5_C1
GTACAATGAGAAGCTGCCCTGCACCGGCGAAGAAATCGACGCCATGGACTGGAACACGTTCGAGCATGTTGGCGAATTCTTCCAGCGCAAGAAGGGCGACAAGCTCGCCGGCCAGGTGCTGGATGACGATTTCTACGGCATTGCCTATCAGGCAGGCAAAGGCTACGACTTCTCGACGAGCTCGGTCCACACGTTCGTCTGGGAGCATGGCGGCGGCATCTGGGATGAAACCAAGGCCCCGACCGGACATGCCGAAGGCGTCGTAAACTCCCCGAAGTCCATCGAGGGCATGGAGCATTTCCTCAAATTGCTGAAGTACATGCCGCCGGTGGTCAAGACCGGCACCATGGACATCTTCGTCTCGGACCAGTTGTTCCGTGAAGGCAAGGTGGCCATGAACATCGACTGGATCGGTCTCGGCGAAGCCTCGCTCGATCCCAAGACGTCGAAGGTTGCCGACAAGCTGGTGTTCGGATTGGCGCCAGGCCTGCGCGGCCCCGACGGAAAGGTGAATCGTACGTCACAGATCGGCGGACAGCCTTTCGTTCTCACCACCTGGACGACGCCTGAGCAAATCAAGGAAGCGGTGGGCTTCGTGAAGTGGTGGCTCTCGCCCGATATCCAGCACCAGTTCGCCGCCGCCGGCGGCCAGTCCGCGATCAAGTCGGTCTACAGCGATCCGAAATACGTGACCTATCGTCCGTGGGACCGCGCCTGGGCGAACTCGCTCGACTGGCAGAAGGACATGTGGCACGTGCCGCAGTTCTTCGAACTGCTCACCCAGCAGCAGGATCAGTACGACCTAGCCATCACTGGCAAGCAGGACGCCAAGACCACCCTGGATAACATCGCCAAGTTCCAGGAGGACCTCCTGAAGAACGCTGGCCTTATCCAGTAACCTTCCAACATAGCTGCGGGGAGCGGGCAAAAGCCGCTCCCCATCATTGCCACGTCAGGCGCTCCATATTTCGGACTCTCATGACCGCTGTTTCAAGCACGCTGCTGACACCACGCCTTACCGCGGTTGTTGCCCACAACTGGAAACTCGCCATCGCTGTCGCTGTCGTCGTGTCGGCCATATCAATGGCGGGCTTGCCGGCGGCTGTCTCCTTCTGGGTGGTGGGCGCCGCGGCGGCGTTGGTCGCGGCCGCATTTACCGTCAACGCGTATCGCCGCCACTACTTCGGCGCCCTGCTGGTCGCTCCGGCAATCGCCGTTCTGTTTGTGATGAATATCTTCCCCCTACTGTGGTCGCTGGGCCTTTCGTTCTTCGCCTACCAGGCAAACCAGCAGACGATCCGCTTCGTCGGACTCGGGAACTACGTCCGGATCCTTACCAACGATCTCGCTGCTCACGCGACTTGGGGCGCGCTGATCAATACCGCCATGTTCGTCGTGTTCACCGTCTCCGCGCAGATGATCGTCGGCTTTCTGCTGGCCATCCTGTTCGCCAAGCAATTTCCGCTGCGCAAGTATTTGTTGATCCTGGTGCTGACACCGATGATGCTTTCGGTTGTCGCCTCTGGCGTGTTCTTCACCTACTACTATGACCCGACATTCGGGATTCTCAGCTACGTCATCAATTCCATCTCCGGCAACCAGTTCATCCTGATGAGCAACAAAGTCGGTGCCGTGGCGGGAATCGTTTTCGCCGACGCATGGATGTGGTCGCCCTTCGTCATGCTCCTTGTGCTGGCGGGCCTCGTCTCGGTGCCGAAATACCTTTACGAGGCCGCTGCCATCGACCGTATTTCCAGCTGGCGGCAATTCTGGATGATCACCTTCCCCTACATCCGCGGCCTTCTGATGTTGGCCCTTCTCTTCCGCACCATCGAGGCATTCAAGCTGGCGGATCTCGTCATCCTCCTCACCAAGGGCGGCAACGACACACTGACGATCTCCTATCACTTGATCCGCATCGCCAACGAGCAGAACAAGACGAGTGAGGGCGCGGCGATCTCCTATCTGATGCTGTTC
>NZ_JBFULQ010000783.1:0-1973 GCF_054049815.1 Mesorhizobium sp. P5_C1
CCATTGTAGCATCCTCATCATGGTCAATTTGCCCCGCGATCGTATGGATCAAGTCGTCAAGCGTTTCGAGATGCTCGAAGCGCAGATGTCGGCTGGCCCAGCGCCGGATGCCTATGTGCGGATGGCGTCGGAATATGCCGAGATCCAGGACATGGTGGCCAAGGTCAGGGCGCTGCGCTCGGCCGAGCATGAGCAGGCCGATCTTGAAGCCATGCTTGCCGATAAGGGTACCGACGCCGAAATGCGGGCCTTGGCGGAGGCCGACCTGCCGGGGGTCGAGGAGCGCATCGAGGCGCTGCAAAAGGACATTCAGATCCTGTTGCTGCCCAAGGATGCCGCCGACGACAAGAACGCCATTCTCGAAATCCGTGCCGGCACCGGCGGCGACGAGGCCGCGCTATTCGCCGGCGACCTGTTTCGCATGTATGAGCGCTACGCCGCCGAGCGCGGCTGGCGTTTCGAGACGGTGTCGGCCAGCGATGGCGATGCCGGCGGCTACAAGGAAATCATCGCCACGATCTCCGGCAAGGGCGTCTTTGCGCATCTGAAATTCGAATCCGGTGTGCACCGCGTGCAGCGCGTGCCGGCGACCGAGGCGAGCGGGCGCATCCACACCTCGGCCGCCACGGTCGCCGTGCTGCCGGAAGCCGAAGAGGTCGACATCGACATCAGGGCCGAAGACATCCGCATCGACACCATGCGCGCCTCGGGCTCGGGCGGCCAGCACGTCAACACCACCGATTCGGCTGTGCGCATCACCCATCTGCCGACCGGCATCATGGTGGTGCAGGCGGAAAAGTCGCAGCACCAGAATCGCGCCAAGGCGATGCAGATCCTGCGCGCCCGCCTCTATGACCTGGAGCGCAGCAAGGCGGACGAGGAGCGCTCCGAATCGCGCAAGTCGCAAGTCGGCTCCGGCGACCGTTCCGAGCGCATTCGCACCTACAATTTCCCGCAAGGCCGCGTCACCGACCACCGCATCAACCTGACGCTGTACAAGCTCGACCGGGTGATGATGGGCGAACTCGACGAAGTGATCGACTCGCTGATCGCCGATCACCAGTCGAAGCTGCTCGCCGACATCGGCATCGATGGCTGATCGACTGCCCGAGGCGCTGGGGCCGCTGCTGCGGCAGGCGCAGGCTCGGCTCGCCGCTGCCGCCGTCGACGATCCGGCGCTCGATTCGAGGCTGATCGTCGAACATTTTTCCGGCACGACGCGCACGCAGGCGATTGCCGATCCCAACCGCAAGATCGACGGAAGCGCCATTGCGGCAATTGTTGATGCCTTGAGACGGCGCGCCGGCGGCGAGCCGGTGCATCGCATCCTCGGCTATCGTGAATTCTATGGTTTGCGCCTGTCGCTGTCGCCGGAAACGCTGGAGCCGCGGCCGGATACCGAAACGCTGGTCGAGGCGATGCTGCCTTTCGTCAGGGCAGTGGCAGTGCGGGAAGGCGAATGCCGCATCCTCGATCTTGGCACCGGCACCGGCGCCATCGCGCTGGCGCTGCTCAGCGCCGTGCCGGCCGCGATCGCCACTGGCGTCGATATGTCCGCGGGCGCGCTGGCGACGGCGACCCGCAATGCAAGGCAACTGGGCCTCGCAGGCCGATTCACAGCGCTCCAGTCGGACTGGTTCGAAAAAGTTTCCGGCCGGTACCATGTAATTGCCGCAAACCCTCCCTATATACGGTCTGAAGACATTGGAAATCTGCAGGACGAAGTCCGCAATTTCGATCCGCGCTTGGCCTTGGATGGTGGCGAGGACGGTCTGAACCCCTACAGGATCATCGCCGCGGAGGCGGCAAGGTTTTTGGAAGCTGAAGGCAGGATTGCGGTCGAGATCGGCCACACGCAGCACAACGAGGTCTTGGGAATATTCGCCGTAGCCTGCTACCTGCCGGGCGGTGCATTTCAGGACCTTGGTGGAAACGACAGGGTTCTTGTCTTTAAAAGGACAAAGCCTTGACGC
>NZ_JBFULQ010000784.1:0-1960 GCF_054049815.1 Mesorhizobium sp. P5_C1
CAGCAAGCTCATCACCCCGGATTGGTCGGTGTCGTTCACCGCAAACTACCGCATGGTCGATCGGGGGAGCACGCGCTCGGGCTTCGACGATTTGGTGCTCGGCACCCAATATGAACTCTATTCCAGTGCCGAGGACGAGTTCGTGTTCTCGGCAGGCGGTACGCTGGCGCTGGGCGGCACCGGATCGTCCGACGTCGGTGCCAAGTCGTTCTCGACGCTGACACCGACCCTCTACGTCGGCAAGGGCTTCGGCGATCTGTCGGATTCGCTGGCATGGCTGCGTCCGGTCAACGTCACCGCGACCCTAGGAGTCGCACTGCCAACCGAATCCACCACGGTGACCGGCGCCACCACGGTCGACAACCCAGACATCTTGCAATGGGGCTTTGCCCTGGAATACAGCCTGCTGACCAATGTGCATTCCGCTGACAAGGGTAATGCTCATCGCTTCGCCGAGGGTTTGGTGCCGCTGGTGGAATTCGCGATGCAGACGCCGCTGAACGGGCCGTCGGCTGGACAGACCACCGGCACGATCAATCCTGGCGTCATCTGGGTGGGCGAGTACGCTCAACTCGGGGTGGAGGCGATCGTTCCGATCAATGCGAGTTCGGGCCGCGACATCGGCGTGCGTGCACAACTCCACTTCTATCTCGGCAACATTTTTTCGAACGGAATCGGAAAGCCGATCTTCGACTGATCGCGCGCCGCGCCGTGCATGGGTCTGTCCAGGCCCCGCGGCCAGGGACGAAGCCGCCACGCGAGGACCGCGGGCCAATCGGCGAAAGCTGGCGGCAGGAATAACTGCTGGCCTTATGCGCCAGATAATTTCTTATGTGTGGAATGATACTTGAAGATTAAGTAACTAAACAATTGCAGCCATGCCTAATGTGTTTTGTATAGCGGTTCATAGCGTATTTCGAAACCTATATAAGGATTGCGGGCATGAGCGATATCTCTATCGCCAATTCGAATTTTGCCGCGCTGTGCAACAGAACGACACAACAGGTGAATCGCATGGGTTCTCTTTCAATAGGGGCTGCAATCGCGGCAGTCCTTCTGTCAACCGCTTGGGCCGCTGCCGCAGCCTCGCCTCCAGGACGCATGCAGGCAAAGTTCGATCGTGTCGAACGAAAAACGAACGGCAACCACACTTCGTTGCCGAGGCACGGTGAAGTACCGACAACCGGATCGGCCAAGAAGCCGGCATCGCAGCTCGATAACGACGGGGACAAGTATCCCCCGACCGATCTTTTTTCAGGCATGAACCGGTTTTGATGGGAGGTGTTGCGCCCCTCACGACGCGGTGATTGCGGTTGAGGCTGACTTGACCGCCCCGTCGACTTGAGTTGGCCCCACCTGCGACAGACGAGCGTCAGTTGCGACGTCGGATCTTGTCTCCGAAMCCGCGCGATGCATCGCGCCGCAAGCAAGTCGCATCGCCGAAGGTCCCGACGCCGGCAACGCTCCGGCGATCGACCGTGAATCGGTGCCTGCTCGGAAGGCAGGAGGGAAAAATGGGCCGATGACGACATGTCATCGGCCCAAGAACTCGAGCGGCGAGAAACGCTCCCGGGGGGAGGAGCGCCTTCACAATCGATCGGCGGGCGTGGGAGGGGCCCGGAGAACCAATCTGGCACGAGTTGGAGCGCTGCCACGATGGTGACGAAAACGGATCGAAACCACCGATCGCAACGCCCACCCACAACCTAGTGGCTTTTGCTGCCGGTGCTTCGTCGTTCTTGCCGGCTTTGCATCCAGCTTGCGGATTTCGCGCGGAACGTCAAAAAGCCCAGGCCAAGCAGGGGACCCCGCTCAAGGTCATCAAGACCTGACGCACAGCCGCGCCAAATCGACCAATCACCTGGGATCGGCCGCAATTGAAGAACCGGCCCATTGGTCCGCTCGGTACATGCACCATTACAATCGATCGCGACGTCCAATCACAAACCAAAGTATGAGC
>NZ_JBFULQ010000785.1:0-1957 GCF_054049815.1 Mesorhizobium sp. P5_C1
CAATCCGAACTTCGGGTGTGGAGAAGATACGGCGCCTTCCGATCACCCAGCTCGATGCCTACGATCTGTATCTTCAGGCTCGCGTTCGGATGGTTCGCTATGACACTACTCTGGAAGCAGAGCCCTATCTTGCCAGGGCGATTGAGCTCGACCCGAATGTCGCTACCATCCATGCAATGATGGCGACCGTACTCACAAGCAAATGGCTGCTTGAGGGGGACGGGAACACGCTCACGATCGCTCTTGCCCACGGTCGCCGTGCTCTAAAACTTGAACCGAAACAGGCATGGAGCCATACAGCGGTGGGTCACACGCTCATCTTCATGGGACAGTTAGAGGAGGCGTTGCTGCATCTCGAGCAGGGTGTGAACCTTAATCCGAACGAAACCCGGGCGAGAGCAATACGGGGCTTGTGCTGGAGCTATCTCGGTCGGCATGAGGAAGCTTTGTCCGATCTGGACGTCTGTATCGCCCGTGATCCCCTGAATTACGATTGGTTCTGGGATCTACGCGGACAGGTTCTCCTGGTTCTCGGACGGTATCCTGAGGCGATAGCCTCCTACCGGAATCTCAATGCCTATGCATTTTGGGCCTATGCGTTTCTGGCGGTGTGTCATTTGAGAATGGGCGACGAGCAACTCGCCGCTCACGTAGCCAGGCAGTGTCTGGCGGCAAGGCCCGGTGCGACCGTGAGCACCATCTTGATCGATCCGTATCGTAACCCAAAAATCCTGGAGGACCTTCGGAGAGACCTGCTTGCTGTCGGCATACCCGATGGATGAATGTCGGCCTTCCGCAACGATACCCCGTTTATTCGCTAACCCAAAAGGAAAGCCCAAAGCGATTTCCGGAACAAGCCGCGCTAGGCCCTCAGCCTCTCCCCCTCAGGGTCGAAGAACGGGATTGGCGCGACGACCGCGTGGGTCGGCTTGCCGTCGATGTCGATGCTGAGTTCTGTGCCGACAGCCGTGAACGGCAGCCGCAGATGCGCGGTCGCCAGCACCTTGCCGAGGGAATAGCCGTGGTCGCTGTAGGTGACGATGCCGGCGTCCTCACCATCGGCCAGCACCCTGGCGTCGGTCGCGGCCGGCCTGTCGCCGTCGAGGATCAGCCCGACCCATTGCTCGTCCAGGCCCTTGTCGCGGACGTTGAGCAAGGCTTCGCGGCCGACGAAATCGCCCTTGTCGAATTTGATCCAGCGGTCGAGGCCGACATGGAACGGCGTGCGGGTCTCGTCCATGTCGATGCCATGCGCCGGATAGGCTTTTTCCAGTCCGAGCGTGAACATCGCCAGCACGCCATAGGGTTTCAGGCCAAAGTCACGGCCGGTTGTCATCAGCGCGTTCCAGACCGAAGCCGCCTCGTCGGCCGGCACGAACAGTTCGAAGCCGAGCTCGCCGGTCACGCCGGTGCGCGAGTCAGCACCTTCGTTTCACCAATGCGTCCCGAGGTGAACGACCAGCGCTTGAGCCCGTCCAGATCGGCATCGGCGATCAACGCCTTCAGCAGTTCGCGCGAGCGCGGCCCCTGGATGGTCGGGAAGGCGATGGCCGCGGTGATGTCGGTGACATAGGCCTTGCGCCCCTGCGCATGATGCAAAAGCCACGGCAGCATCTTGAGACGATTGACCGAGCCGGTCACCAGCATGAAATGTTCGGGCGCCAGACGGAACACGGTGAGGTCGTCCATGATGCCGCCATCCTCGCGGCAGACGGTGGAATAACGGACCTGGCCGGGCTTCATCGCCGCCGCATCGTTGACGATGACATGATTGACCAGCGCCTCGGCGTCTGGCCCCTTGATGTCCATCTTGCCCATGGTGCTGAGATCCTGCACGCCGACATTCCTGCGCGTGTTCAGGTGCTCGTCGGCAATGCCGGAATAAGTCTTGGCCGAGATGAAATCGCCACCGACCCGACCCATGGTCGCGCCTAGTCCGACGATGCTGCTGTAGAAG
>NZ_JBFULQ010000786.1:0-1954 GCF_054049815.1 Mesorhizobium sp. P5_C1
CGGCAGACTATGGCTTGCGTACCATCGTGGTCCAGGATGCGGTCTGCAGCGCCTCGGATGAGGCGCATGATGCCATGATCGGGCTGTTCAGCAATCGCTACGGCCAGCATATCGAGACCGCGACCACTGAGCAGCTTGTAAACTGTTGGATTAGTGGGTGACCGACCCAACGGTAAGGGCCATGACGATGTCGCCGTGGCCCTTATTTAAGTGCGTGGGATCAAGCCGCTTTTTGCTGCTCGGCCGCCCTGTCATTCACACCTGACTCACCGAGGGAGGTGAGGGCTTCGTCGGTGGCCTTCTCCTCTTCGAGTGTGGCGTTGAGGAGTTCGACGATGTCATCCTTGCCCAGCGATGTCGCCCAGGCGATCAGCGTGCCATAGCGCGCGATCTCATAGTGTTCGACGGCCTGCGCGGCGGCGACAAGGCCCGCGTCGATCGAGGTCGAACCCTTGTATTCCTCCAAGATCTCGGATCCTTCCTCGATGATGCCGTCGATGGCGGGGCAGGTTTTGCCGCGCGCAGCAATGCCAAGGATATCAAACACCTGCTCGAGTCGCTCAACCTGGCCCTCGGTCTCGACAAGATGTTTCTCGAAGGCGGCGGACACCTGGGCGTCCTCCGCGCCCTTGGCCATCTTCGGCAGGGCTTTGAGAATTTTCTTTTCGGCGTAGTAGATGTCCTTAAGCCCGTCGAGGAACAGATCCTCGAGGCTCTTGGTGCCGGCACTGGCTTTCTTCGTGGCTGCCATCTGACAATCTCCTTTGGTTGAAACAACCCCTTCGGGTGCTAATCCAACTCCAATCTTCAAGGCAGGTTCCTGCCAAAGTTAGGTGTGACTGATTTTTCTTTAGGTCTCGAAAAGCTGTCCAAATGCGACGGGAAAGATGAGCGAGCTTTGGCGCGCGACGCGCCTGAACAAGATGCCTTGCGGCCAGCACCATAGGTGTCCCTGGTGGTCGAGGCGAGCTGGTCAATGCAGACGATCGTTGATGGGTTGTCGAAATCGGATCTCTTGGCTAGGGCGATTTGGGCGTTTCACGACGTGGAACAATCGCAATGGCAGACCGTTCCCAAGCGAATTTCCCAGGTTAGGATTCCTCTTGTTGCAGCGATCAAATGAAACCCACAAAGAGCGCCCGCAAACGGCTGGCGCTTCCAGCGGGAGTGGGGCTTTACGGGGCGCGGGAAAGCACCCAGACAACAATGCCGACCCGTGTCGTTTGGTTGTTGTCTCGAATAGGCTGGGGAATATTCGCGATCTGTCGCAAGCCGGAGGCCTCGCTATAGGCGTCGCGGATGCGTTGGCCGAGCGTGGAGGTCTCTGGCTGGGAGCAAGCGCGGAGCATCGAGATACCGCTCCGGGCGACGAACCCGTCATTCACCTTGAACGCCTGGGAAGGATCGAGACAGCCGCGCTCAGCCTGCCGCGCGAGGCGTACTCCCTCTACTATAACGGCTACGCCAACAGTACGCTGTGGCCGCTTTTCCATTACCGGCTCGACTTGGTGGATCATCGCAGCGAGTTTCTTCACGCCTACAGGCAGATCAATGCGCGGTTCGCCGAGGCGCTTGCACGATTGCTGACGGGCAAAGACGACCTGGTCTGGATCCACGACTATCATCTTATCCCGCTTGCCGCCGAGCTGCGGCGGCTCGGATTCGGAAATCGGATCGGCTTTTTCCTTCACATCCCGTTCCCGCCACCTGACCTGTTGGTCGCCACATCCGACCATGAAGAACTCATCGATGACCTGCTTCAGTACGATGTGGTGGGTTTCCAGACCGAGACTGACGTGACGAATTTCCGGCGCTCCGTGCGGGCGACAAATTCGATCACCTTCGACGACAATGGCGCGGCGGAGGCCAATGGCCGGACCGTTGTGTCCCGGAGCTTTCCGATAGGCATCGATGTCGGCGCGTTCGCACGCATGGCTAACGAGGCGTCGCAGGA
>NZ_JBFULQ010000787.1:0-1952 GCF_054049815.1 Mesorhizobium sp. P5_C1
GTTCAGGTCTTTTTCGAATGCGAACTCCGGCGCGTGGATTCCGATCACCACCAAACCATGCTTCCGGTATTTCTCGTCCCAGGCCTGCACGTAGGGAAGCGTGCGCAGCCAGTTGATGCAGGTGTAGGTCCAGAAATCGATGAGGACGACCTTGCCATGCAAGGCCGACGCCGTCAGCGGCGGTGAATTTATCCACTCGTGCGCCGCTTCAAGCGAAGCAAGCTCCGATTTTTCCTCAAGCCGGTAGGTAGAGAGTTCGTGAAGAAACGGAACCCGCATTGGTGTGGAGATTATGGACTGCGCCACGTTCGTGCCTCCTAGAAAACCGGCAATCGGAGCCCCGATTGCCGTTGCGAGCGCCGCGGCGAGCAGCAGCTTGGTTGCTTTCATCAACGACGCCTTTTGGTTCGATATCGATGTCGTCGCGCGAACGGTTCGAATGCGCACCGCGCGCCCAACCCTTCACAGCGGAAGCGTGTTGCCAGCCTGCTCGGCCACCATGTATTTCGCGTACCAGTCCGGCCAGTTCTCATCGCGCCGACCGCCGTTGCGCTTCTCGTGCTCGCCGTGGGCCTCCGACGTGCGTCGCAGCGCGGAAGCACGATCCGCCTCGGAAGCGTAGGTCGTGGTGCTGGAGTCGATGCGACCGGGAAACCGCGTGGTGATCTCCTGAAGCAACCATTCGTTGCCGTCCGGATMTTTGAAAGTAGCGAACGAGGAGTAGCTGCGTCGCTGGGGATCGCGGCCTTTCACCGTTGGCTTGCCGGGGCCTTCGCGATGAAACGCCTCGCTGACCTCGACGCCGCGGCCGATAAGCTCGGCGCGAGCCGATTCAATGTCCGAAACGATAAGATAAAGTCCGCTTGCAGAGCCGGGCGCGACCGTCGTGATCCCAGTGCCGAAGTGTATCGAGGCCGGCGAGCCRGGAGGTGTGAACTGTATCCCGCGGAACGTGTCTCCAACGACAAAGTCAGCGTCGAGTCTCCACCCCAGCCGTTCGTAGAATTGCTTAGCGCGCTCTACATTCGAGACGGGAATGACAACAACTTCGAGCTTCATGTCGAGGGAGCGCGGCCGTTGTGTCTCAACTGCGATACTGCTGACAGTGCTAGTGATGTCCATATTTACCTCCTGCGTTAAGTTGCGTGAGAAGCTCGTCTCGCGTGCGGCTCGGGACAGAACCCGAATGCCGCGAGTTCTAGCCAGGTAGGCGCCGGCGATGCCGTCCGTTCAATCGAAGTGCTCATGGCGGAAGCGGTTGGCCGGCGTGCTCCGCCACCAAGTACTCGGCGTACCAGTCCGGCCAGTTCTCATCACGCTGGCCGCCTGTCCGCTGCTCGTGCTCGCCATGAGCCACAGATGCACGCCGAAGCGCGGCTGCGAGTTCGGCCGACGAGACAAATGTGGCGCCTCCAGCGTCGACGCGGCCTGGTGCTCGCGCAGTGACCTCCTGCAAGAGCCAGTTGTTTCCGGCCGGGTCGCTGAAGGAAGCCCACGAGGCGTAGCTGCGTCTTTCCGGATCGGGCCCGCTGACGCGCCCTTTGTCACCGGCATAGTGATACACTTCGCTTACGTCGACCCCGCGATCGGCGAGTTCGGCGCGTGCTGCCTCGATGTCCGACACGACGAGTTCACCAGCGGTTTCGAGGATGTCGAGCTCGATACGAGCATAAGGGCCTGGTGCAACGCCTGAGCCGAAGACAACCGAACACTGGGACCCAGGAGGCGTAAACTGGATGACATGAAATTCGTCGCCGATGAGGTCGGCGTCCAGCCGCCAACCCAAGCCTGCATAGAACAGCTTAGCGCGGTCGACATCGGAAACTGGAATGACTACGACCTCGAGCTTGATATCGACTGCGGTGTTGCTGCGGGTAGTGGCAATCGTCATGTCTGCCTCCTCGGTTGAGTTTGATGGGAATGCTTCTTTGTGCCTCCGGTCAGTTCAGTTT
>NZ_JBFULQ010000788.1:0-1951 GCF_054049815.1 Mesorhizobium sp. P5_C1
CACAAGGGGGAGGTAAGAACGAAATCAGGCGGCGGCTTCCTGCTGTTGCTGCACGGTGCGGCTGAGGCGGCGAACCTCCTCGTCGTTGAGCAGGCCGCCGGCGCGCAGCAGGCTGGCAAAGCGGCCATTGCGCATCGACAGTTCGGCGAAGCCGCCCATCTCGACCACCCTGCCCTTGTCCATGAACACGACCAGATCGGCGTCGCGAACGGTGGTCAGGCGGTGGGCGATGATGAAGGTGGTGCGGTCGCGCCGCAATTCGTCGATCGCTTCCTTGACCCGATCCTCGGTCTCGACGTCGAGGGCGCTGGTCGCCTCGTCGAGCACCAGGATAGGGGCATCCTTCAGCACGGCGCGGGCAATAGCGATGCGCTGGCGCTCGCCACCTGACAGCTGGCCGCCACGTTCGCCAACCAGCGTGTCATAGCCATTGCTCTTGGACAGGATGAAGTCCTGCGCGGCAGCCGCGGTGGCGGCTGCATGGACCTCGTCATTGGTCGCGTCAGCCCGGCCGACGCGGATGTTGTCCTCGATCGAGCGGTTGAGCAGGCCCGCATCCTGGAACACGGTGGCGATCGAATGACGCAGCGACTTGCGGGTCACGCTGCGGGTGTCGATGCCGTCGACCAGGATACGGCCATGGGACGGCGAGAAGACGCGCTGCAGCAGATTGATGAGCGTGGTCTTGCCGGCCCCCGTCGGGCCGACGATGGCGACCGTCTGACCGGCCTGGACCTCGAACGACACGTCGTCGATGCCCTGGCCCGAATTGGCGAATTCGAAGCCGACATTCTCGAAGCGAACATGGCCGGTGACGTTGGTGAGATCGCGCAACCCGTCCGGCTCGGCGGCGTCGGCCGCGGAATCCTCGAGGTGGTAGAAGTCCTCGAGCTTGGCACGGGCCTCCGAAATCTGGTTGGCGAAAGCCGACATCTGGTCGAGCCTGGCGATCAGCAGCGTGGCAAAGCCGGTGAAGGCGATGACGTCGCCGATACGCAGCTGGCCATGGGTGACCAGATAGGCGCCGATCAGCAGCACCACCATCATCGAAATCGTCGACGACAGACGGTGCAGCGCATTGGCCATCGCCCACCAGTCGAGCACCGGGTTCTGCGCGTCGAGCAGGTTCTTGACGTAGCGGCGCAGCGTGTCCGCCTCGTGGCCGAGGCGGTTGTAGCTCTGCAGGACGGCGACGTTGGAGACCGAGTCGGTCACATGCGCGAAAACCTTGTGGTAATGGCGCTCAACCGCGGCCTGACCTTCCTTGGTCCGCTTCATCACCAGCCGGCCGATGCCAACATAGAGCACGCCGAGCGCCAGCAGCACCATCGACATACGCAGGTCCATGCTGATCGCGGTCGGGATCAGCAGGAACAGTGCGACCGCCGTCGACAGGTGCTGGCGCATGAATTCAAGCCACAGGCTGAACAGGGTCTCGACCGCGCGCAACAGGGTGTGCAGGGCATTGGAGGTGCCGCGCTGGTGATGCCAGGCAAGCGGCATGGTGATCACGCGCTCGAACGACTGGCAAAGCACCTCGCTGCGCCGCTTGTGGGCAAAGCGATCGGCACCGCGCGCCACCAGGACGAAGGCCACGATGTTGAAGGCGCCCAGTCCCGCCCACAGGGCAAGCGTGGCAAAAACCGAACCGCGTTCGGAAATCGCATCGATCACCCGTCCGAACATGATCGGCTCAAGAATGGCGATGATCGCGAGAGCGACGTTGGCCGAACAGATCAACGCGACGCGTTTCCTGTCTGCGGCCAGATAACCGAGCGCTCGCCAGTAGATTTGCAGAAGGGTCACCCCAGTTACTCCGCCATCCTGTTTATTGTGCACTGCATCATTTGACTCGTACCGGTTGATACGTCGCAAAACAATGGCCGTGTACCTCTTCAGTTCCCAATTCGCGAACAAAAGATGGCGACGTTCCGAAATCTGCCGTGATCAC
>NZ_JBFULQ010000789.1:0-1948 GCF_054049815.1 Mesorhizobium sp. P5_C1
GATAATGATCGTCATGTTMGTCGAGCACATAGATCGTGCCTGGCTCGATACGATGCACTCCACCGGACATGTCTTCGACCTCGCCGGCGCCGGCGATGCAGTAGCAGGCCTCGAAGTGCCGTCGATAGTGGAGGCGCGATTCGCTGCCTGCACGCACAACGGTATGGCAGACGGTGAACCCCATGCCGTCCTTTTGTGTCAGCAGTCGGTGGCTGGTGCCATTGCCCCAATCCACGAAGAAGTCAGATTTTTCTACATCAGCCAGTTGTCTGGTGAACATGATCGTTTTCCCTGCATATCGTCAAAAGCTCGGAACCTTCGGTGCATCTGAGCTTGCTCCGGAGTCCGATTGCAGAAATGCCGCAAGACATGCGCGCCTTCAAATGATTGCTTCTCACCCGATATGTTAGTAAATTTTACATATGGACTACATCCCGCTGAACGCCGTCCGTGCTTTCGAGGCCGCTGCGCGCCATCTCAGTTTCTCGGCTGCCGCAGAGGAGCTGCACGTCACTCACCCGGCCATCAGTCACCAGATAAGGCGGCTGGAGGAGTGGTTGGGCGTGCCGCTCTTCCATCGCGATGCGCGCAAGGTACGGCTGACGGATGCCGGAGTTATCCTCCAGACCTCGGCGAGCGGGGCACTTGCCGAACTCGGCGCCACATGCCGGCGTATCAGGCGCAATGCGGCCGTCGCGACCGTATCGGTAGGCTGCATACCTTCCATTGCCAGCCGTTGGCTCGTGCCCCGCCTGCCGGACTTCACCGCCAGCCATCCCGATATCGGCATGCGGGTGGCCTATGCCCGGGCAGAGGAAAGGCTCGGCGATGGTGAGAACGACGTGCTGATCACGCTTGGGGCTGATTCCACTCCTGGCGTCACCAGCCTCAAGCTGTTTTCACGCCTGAACCGACCGGTGTGCAGCCCCTACTATTTCGCCGGCAAGGACCATCTGCGAACGGCCGCGGGAATAGCGGGCGCGGACCTGCTGCATGACGAGACCCGTCACGGCTGGCGCGAGTGGTTCTCCGAGGCCGGACTGCCCAATGTCGACGTCGGCAACGGACCCGTTTTCGCCGACTTCAACATTCTGGCAACCGCGGTCATCGCCGGCCACGGCGTGGCGCTTTGTCCCGTCGACGTTTTTCGGGACGAACTGAAGCGGGGCGATCTGATTGTTCTGTCACAGATCGCAACCAACCGCGACAAGGGCTACTTCCTGACGATGTCGGTGGATGCCTCGCCCGCCGCGTTTACCTTCGCCGATTGGTTTCGCCGGGAGGTCTCGGTCGATGCCGACGCGCATCGGCTTTAGGTCCTGCAGTTCGTTCGCCTAAACCCGCGCCCCCTTTGGGCGACATGCAAAGCCTGTCGATATCACTTGACGACGAAGCCATGCGCGAACGGATCGCGGTCGTCGATGAAGATGGTGTTCAACCCAGTCATCCGTGCCCAACCGCCGATCGAGGGAATAATGGCCGGCTTGCCCGCCACGGTGACATCCTTTTCGACCCTGCCCTTGAAAAGCGAACCGATGATCGATTCATGGACGAAGCTGTCGCCGGCCTTGAGTTTGCCCTTGGCATGAAGCTGCGCCATGCGCGCCGAAGTGCCGGTGCCGCACGGTGAGCGGTCGATCGCCTTGTCGCCATAGAAGACGGCATTGCGGGCGTCCGCGCCCTCCACGGTCGGCTTGCCGGTCCACAGCATGTGCGACAGCCGGTTGATGCCCGGGTTTTCCGGATGCACGAAGGAATATTTTTCGTTGAGCCGCTGCCGCACCACCGGGCTCCAGGCGATGAAGTCGCCCGCCGAATAGTCTGCCATGTCGCGATAGTTCTTCTGTGGCTCGACGATGGCGTAGAAATTGCCGCCATAGGCGACATCGACGGTGATTTCGCCGAGCTGCGGACACTCGACTGTCAGGCCCTCGGCATGGAGGAAGGA
>NZ_JBFULQ010000790.1:0-1945 GCF_054049815.1 Mesorhizobium sp. P5_C1
CTCATCAGGACCAGGCGAGTGCCCTCTAGCCGTTCCGCCAGCGAAGTGGCCCAACTTGGCTTCGAGAGCGAGATTCCATATCTGTCCTGACCAGGATAGTCGGCATAGCCATAGCCTTCTGCAAAATACTGCCTCTCGATTTCCTCCCACCCAGAGGCGACGCCATAGTAGTTGAACTGGGGGCCTCGGAAATGAACGAAACGTCCATGCAGGCTGACGATAAGGACGCCGTCTGATCGCAGCCATGAAAGCAGCTTCCTGACCAGACGCTCGGATATGTTCGCGGGCAGGTGCGTCAAAACCGAACCGACCCAGATCAGGTCGTACCGCGAGGGAGCGTCGAGGCCGTCCACATCGGTGCCAGACAGCCACGTCCGCGCACCAAACTCGCGTGCACAGAATTCGAGATCCTCAGCGCGCGTGTCTGTCGCCGAAATCTCGGCGCTGGCGTACGCAGCCCGCAGCCAACGGGTGACGCGTCCAGCACCAGCCCCGAAATCGAGGATTTTTTTTGGCTCTATTCCAGCCAGGCCGACCGCCGCGGCGATAACGTTTAGCGCTGATCCCCCGCAGGTTAGGTAGTGCCGGCCGTTCCCATGAAACATCCCATCGTTCTCATGGAGGTTCAGCGACACCATTTCATGCAGTGTCGCAGCGAAGCCGCTGAAAGCAGCATGGTCCTGTCGGTCCAGGTTTTTCATTTTGGCGCGAAATCGCCGCTCTCCATAACCGCTGACGGCATAGCACGCGAAACATCGAGCATCTACATTTGTTAATTATGAACAAGTAAACTATCAACAACTTTCCCGCGAGGGCGGTACAGGCGATGCACTTAATCCGGCGCTTCCGCCCCGGCGCATGCTCTGGCTGGTAGGCGGCAAAAGTTGTCATCTACGACCCAGCCGAACAAATGCTGAGTGCAATAGCAACACATCCTTCCGTCGACCCGATAAGCTTTGACGCACTCGCGAAGTCAGARTACGGACCTACTTGGGAATTGCGGTTCGCCATTCTGATTCCCACAACCGCAGTTAACCATATTCGGGAGCGGCTGAGCACATCCGGATGTCATCTAAGGCAGAAAAATCCGAGATCGCCGAACGACATCTGATCCTTGGTGGAAGCGGTTTCATTGGCCGACATGTTGCTGCAATCCTGGTGCAATGCGGGTGTGAGGTCGTTCTAGCCGGGCGCTCGCTTTCGAAGCCGACATTTGCTCCTGCACTTGACGAGCGAGTCGCATGGCGCAGTTTCGACCTTGCCAACGCGCAATGGGATAGCTTGATCGACGGGTTCACCGTCATTCACCATTATGCATGGTCATCCGTCCCTGCCAGCGCCAACAACGATCCCACCCTTGATCTGTCGACCAATGTCGCGCCGACGCTGGGTTTGCTGGATGCGCTTCGCAAAAAAGGGGCGCAGGCGCCAAGGCTGATCTTCGCTTCGTCCGGCGGTACGGTTTATGGCAAATTGCTGCGCGTTCCGGTGCATGAAGATCACCGTTTGAACCCGATTACCGCCTACGGCGCTGGTAAAGCCGCAGTTGAACTGTATCTGGGAACCTATCGTGCTCTCTACGGGCTCGATTGTCGTGTGGCGCGTCTAGCCAATCCTTTTGGAGCAGGGCAGAATTTGGCAAAAGGCCAGGGTGTGGTAACGACGTTCCTGCACCGCGCGTTGTCGCAACGGCCAATAATCGTCTGGGGCGATGGCGAAGTCGTGCGTGATTTCATTCACATCTCCGATGCCGCAGCAGGCCTGGTTACACTGGCACGCGCAGCACCGCTCGACGGCCATCAGGTTTTCAATATCGGCAGCGGCGAGGGAATCAGCCTTAACGGTGTCATTGCCGAACTTGAATCAAAACTCTCCCAAAGACTGGACGTTCGCTATGAGCGCGGTCGGAAATTCGATGTTCCAGTGAGCGTGCTCGATATTTCGC
>NZ_JBFULQ010000791.1:0-1941 GCF_054049815.1 Mesorhizobium sp. P5_C1
CACTGGCCACAGCTACAGCTATGTCTTTCGCCCTGCCCGCCCTTGCTGCCGACAGCGCGCAACACTTTGTCGACAAGGCCGCGGCAGGCGGAAGTGGATTCCAGCAAGGTAGCAACCCAACACCCTTCTCGAGATGCTCTATCTCATCGAGGAACGCTCCCGTCCGTCTGCCAGCGCCTTAGCCAGACGCGACCGATCACGGATGGGCTTGTCTTCAGGCAAGTCCCACTCAAAACGCAATTCGTCGAGAAGGTCAGAAATTCCTCCAGGCAGCAGCGGAGAGAGACTGTCCGGCCTGCCGGAAGTGCACTGAGACGCTCGGCATGTGATTCTGTCCCCGCGACGGCGAGGCATGCGCTCATGGCAACCGCCCGGCGATGACGTGTGACAGGCTGTAGCCAACTGTGACGGAACCTAGACACCCGGGATATGTTTCACTGCCCGTAGCTCAAACCAGCACAGGAGGCTGCCCCTTGATCCCGAACCTCAGGCCAGCGCCGCCAAAAACTCCCTTTCGAGCAGGCCGAGCGCGGCGCATCGTGCGCGGCTTGGTGCTCGGCCAAGGCGGGCGAGCGACTCCGATCCATGTAGCGGCGGAGCGGTAGGCCGGCATCATGCGGCGTTGCCTCCCGGCAACGTGACTTCTCGAAATGCTAGGTCGTTACTTGCTCTCTCTCGTTCCAGCAAGCTGATGTATTCTGTATCAAAGGCTTTACTGTTCTTCCTGGAGATAGAAATACGGCAACGCAAAGGCCAAAATCATACTTATGCCGATTGCACCCGCCATGTGACTGCCGCCGCCAAGCCAACAAAAAACAGCAACCACACTGCCGGCTATCGCCGCCTCCGCCATACTAGCCCAGAAAGGACCAAATCGGGGCGGCGGCGCGACCGAGTCCGCCCGTTGCCTGGCCTTGAAGCTAATGCGTGCAGCATCCAATCTGACAATTCCCGATATCGACGCGGAAATGACCGGTGCAGGGGATGCTTGGGCGAAGCGAGCCGCATCCCCAACGCGTAATATTAGATCGGGAAGGCCCGTTTTGTCGTTAAGGGATTGCCTGTCGCCTTCGGCTGTGGGCTACCTGTGGATAACTCGCTCGCGCAGGTATCTGTGTGTAGGCCCGGCGCGTGTTTCCGCTGGCCGCTCTCCTATGCTGCCGAAGTGCGCCGCGCGTCCTGGCGCCCGCCTGCGGCATGCAGGAAGCGCACTGTAGACCTCAGGCCAGAGTGGCGCGGCTGGCAACGCTCGCGGAACTAACAGCGGAAGTTGTCTCGGCATATGTGAGCAAGAACCCACTTCCTGCCGCCGCATTGCCGGACCTTATCGCTTCTGTTCATGCTTCCGTGTCGGGCCTCAACAGGCCGGCAGATCCGCCTGCTGTGCCTCTCGTGCCGGCGGTAAATCCGAAGAGGCCGGTGTTTCCCGACTGCATCGTCTGCCTGGAGGACGGCAAGAAATTCAAGTCGCTGAAGCGACATCTTGCTACTCACTTCAATCTCAGTCCCGATCAGTAACCGGCAGAAATGGAGCCTGCCGACTGACTATCCCATGGTAGCTCCTAATTATGCTGCCGCCCGCTCGGCGCTAGCAAAAGCCGCAGGCCTGGCCCGTAAGGCGCCGCCGGTAAAAGCGCCTGCGAGAAGGTTAAGTCGGCTTAGTTCTCTCTTCGTACCTCGACATGACGCAAGGTCAAGATTCAGCTAAAGGGTGAACCGCGGCGGACTTGGCGTCCGCTTTGGCCGGCGCCTTTCAAGCAACCTCCAGCGAGCGGCGCCGGCTTTTTCCTCGATCTGAAATCGTCAAGCGCCGTTGGGCGAAGCTTGCGTTCGCGCATAGGTTGCGCGATGCTGCCCTCGGGGAAATAAAGGGATGGGGCAATCCATGGCAGCCGAGATCAAGAGCGAGAAGCAAGCAATTGCCATCGACAAGTGGGAGGT
>NZ_JBFULQ010000792.1:0-1936 GCF_054049815.1 Mesorhizobium sp. P5_C1
ATCTTGAACCGGAAACCCTCGAGTGGCTGGATGAAAACGAGCAACTCCACTCAGAGGGCAACATCTACGGCTTCTGTCCGGGCGAGGCGGCAGGATTCTGTCTGCTGACGACGTTGACTACTGCACGAGCGTTTGGGCTGCAACCTCTTCTCGAGATCGTCAGTGCCTCGACGGCGAGCGAAGAAAACAAGATCAAGACAGAGACGGTCGTGCTCGGCGAAGGGTTGGGCGCAGCCTTCCGCTTCCTTTTCGAGGACGCGCCGATCGATCCGGTCGGTCGCATCATCTGCGACATGAACGGCGAACGCTATCGCGGGAACGAATATGGCTTCGCTGTCATCCGCAACCCAGGCCGCTTCAAGGATGCGGCGGACTTCGAGACCCCGGCCGACTGTTGGGGCGATGTCGGCGCGGCGTCCGGTCCGCTGTTCGTTGGTTTGATAAGCGAGGCCGAAGCGCGGAACTACCAGAACGGGCCGCTGTCCCTGATCTGGGCGAGTTCCGAGAACGGCTCCCGTGCCGCCGTGCTGCTGGGCGGACCGAGGAGGACCGCCTGATGCCCAGTCATATCACGGTCAACGGCCTCGGGCTGACCTACAAAGGCACTATCGGCCTCTCGATAGCGACGATCCCCGATGTCTGCAAGACACCCAGCCCTGGTGGTCCGATCCCCCTGCCCTATCCCAACATCGCCACGCAAAGCTCATTGAAGGACGGCACGACGACCGTCCTCGCCAAGGGCGGCAAGATGATTGCGATTAAGGGCTCGCAGTATGGCATGAGTTCCGGCGACGAGCCCGGCACGGTCGGTGGCGTAAAGTCCAACGTCTTCAAGAAGGCAACGGATTGGATACTTTACTCGTTTGATGTGAAGATGGACGGCAAGAATGCCTGCCGACACACAGACAAGAAATTCCACAACGACAAGAATACCGTGAATTTGGCTGGCGATGTTGATCCATTGGGGCCAGCCAACACCAATCCATTGAAGATCGATTGTGCCAACGGCCCGGCGAAAAAGAAGGGCAAGAAGCACGTCAAATTCGACGATTGCGAGAAGCAAGAGATTTGCGCCAAGTGCGCGGCAATCAACGATGCCGCGAAGGCCGGTGAAATGAAACGTGTGACCTGGGATGGGAATCGCTCTGCGGGCTATGCCAAAAGGCGCACGCAAGGCAACACCGAATGCAAACGCCTCAAAGATGCGGCAGTGGCAAAAAAACCTGCCGAGATTGAGTTCTACAAAGACTGCGCGAAGGAAAAGGCGGAAGAGCAAGAATACTCCGGATTTAGCCCCGACCACAGCAACGAGCTCCAGTTGAATGGTCACCCAACGGATGCCAAGAATCTCAAATGGATGTCGAGCCGCGCGAATTCGTGGATGGGGTCGAGCATGAAGAAGTATCGCGCCAAGACGGATTTCTGGCGAAAGGGTGGAAACAAACCCCACACTGGGGTTTTCCCCAATTGTTGCGGATGGGAGGAGCCAGCAAGTGCCTAAGAAACCTGAACTGAAGGAGCTGATCGAAAAGATCGTTGAGGCCCAACAGAAGTATGACTCGCTCAAATACGACGAGGAATTGCCACACGAACTTGGCAGGCCGGCGACCGATGAAGAGATCGCCAAGCTTGAGAAACGGCTGGGCATACCGCTGCCGGAATCATATCGCGAATTTCTGAAGCTCCACAATGGCTGGAGTGATTTCGATGCTGGCGGCAAGCTGCTGTCCACGCAGGATCACGACAGCAAATGGGTAAAAGACAAAATCGAGTTCTGGGGCGACCTGTGGCCGGATGACGAGGACAACCCTTTCGACAACGGTGCGATCCCGGTCATGTTTGGCGAAGATCTGAGCCATTTCCTGGTACTTGATCCGTCCCGCGTTAAGAAGAATGGGAAAGTCGACTTCATCGAGTTCGAGGACATGTACCAGAG
>NZ_JBFULQ010000793.1:0-1932 GCF_054049815.1 Mesorhizobium sp. P5_C1
CATAATGGCTATCCGGTTCCGCATTTGCGTCGATTAGGCCAGGCGCCGCAAAATCGAGTCCCACATCAACCTGAACCGGGGTACGCCAGGTCGTGCGCAGCCGGACAGGCTTGCGGCCAGGCTCTCAAAAATCCGAGAGCGTGTGTCGGACTGGCCAAGTCTCGTTCGTCCTGGGAACATCGAACAGCCATCGTGAAAGGATAATAGGATATGCCCGGCACCGTACGTTTGCATCGCGTTCTGACGACCAGCCCGGAGAAGGTCTATCGCGCCTTCGTTGAAGCGGACGCGCTGGCGAAGTGGCTTCCGCCGAACGGCTTCACCTGCACTGTCCATCACTTCGAGGCAAAGGTCGGCGGCACGTTCAAGATGTCCTTCCGCAACTTCACGACCGGCAACAGCCATTCCTTCGGCGGCGAGTATCTCGAACTCGTTCCGGCCGAACGCCTGCGCTACACTGACAGGTTCGACGATCCCAACCTGCCCGGCGAGATCCAGGTGACCGTAATCTTGAAAAAAGTGTCGGTCGGCACCGAAGTTGACATCACCCAGGCAGGCATTCCGGACGTCATTCCGGTCGAGGCCTGCTATCTCGGCTGGCAGGAGTCGCTCAGRAACCTGGCAAGGCTCGTCGAACCCGAGATCAATCAATGATAGCAGTTCCAGGACAACTGCACAGCGCAATTGCGTAAGAAACAAATAGCTGCTGCGGTAGATGCGGCGGCCGGAGACCGGCCGTCGATCAACGTCAACGCCAGCTCTCCTCTCGTTCTTGTCTTCGGCGCTAATCCGCTCGAATGTCGCGCACRCCGTGTCCCAGGCGTTGGCCGAGCACCGGAACCGCAGGAACGATGTAGCGCTATCTCACCTTGATGACGACCTTGCCCTTCGCACGCCCGCTTTCGACGTAAGCCAGAGCCTCATTGGTCGCTTCGAATGGAAAGACCCGATCGACAACCGGGCGGATGGTTCCGGATTCGATGAGAGCGGTGATCTTGCCCAGCTGATCGCCCTGCGCCCACATGAAAAGGAACGAAAACGTCACCCCACGGCGCCTGGCCTTGGTCCGAATACCGCGACTCAACAGTCGCAGTATCAATCTCAGCATCAAGTTCAATCCCTTTTCCCTGGCAAATTCGGGATCCGGTGGGCCGGAGATGGAGATGAGCTTCCCACCCGGTTTCAGCACATTCAGGGATTTTTCAAGCGTTTTGGCGTCCTGGCTGTTCAAGACGACGTCGTAGCCCGACAGGGCTTTCTCAAAATCGTCTTTCCTGTAATCGACGACGACATCGGCGCCGAGACCCCTGGCCAGATCGGCACTCGCCGCACCAGCGGTTGTGGCAATCGTCGCGCCGAGATGCTTCGCCAGCTGTATGGCGAATGTCCCCACGCCGCCGGAGCCAGCCTGAATGAAGACCTTTTGCCCCTTCTTCAAACCTGCCCTTTCGACAAGCACCTGCCAGGCGGTCAGACCGACCAGGGGGATCGAGGCCGCCTCTTCCATGCTGAGATTCTCGGGCTTCAAGGCCACGTCGGCTTCGTTGATGGCGATGATCTCGGCGAATGTCCCGATCCGGCCATCGCGCGGCCGCGCGTAGACCTCGTCGCCGGGTTTGAACTTGCGGACCTTTGATCCCACACGGTTCACCTTCCCGGCCACGTCGTGGCCCAGGATGAACGGAGGGCGATACGGCAGGATGGGTTTGAACTCCCCGGTTTTGATCTTGGAATCCAGGAGGTTCACCCCTGCGGCATGGATTTCGACCAGGACATCGTTGTCCGCGAGCTCCGGCTCGGGCATCTCGGCCAGCCGCAGAATGCCCTTCTTGTTATATTTATCGACGACGAATGCCTTCATGGCAGTGACTTTCTGAAAGGGATTTTGGTGTTTCTCATGGGCGTGAAATCTCTTGCCCCGCTGATGTTCAG
>NZ_JBFULQ010000794.1:0-1931 GCF_054049815.1 Mesorhizobium sp. P5_C1
AAATAGAAGAAGGTGACCGGCTTGCTCTCGCGCACGCTGCCATCGGCAAAATGCGCGGCGATGCTGAAGCTATGGATCGACGACATCGACGACCACATCTTCAGCCGCGCCGTGTAGGCGCTGATCTTCTTGTTGCCGCGCACCGGCATGGCGATGGTGTAATCATGCTTGCCGATCGGGAACTCGATGTTCTGGTAGCGCATCGCTTCCGGCGTGCCGCCGCCGCCATCGCCGCATTCGGCCATCGCTTCCGGCGTCTCGAAAACAGCCATGGTGATAGAGGTGCGGAACGGCTCGCTCTGCTGGTAGACATGACCCTCGTCGTCCGACCAGGAATAGTCGAACTTGCCGATCGCATTCAGCGTCATCGCCTGTTGCATGGTGCCGAGATAATCGGCGACCTCGCCGAACTTGATCTTGTTGGTGAGCTGGCTGCGGCAGACGTTGAGACTATCGACAGAAGGACAGGGAAACCGCCCCGTCTCCAGGCTGGCCGTGTCGACGCCAGCCTCTGCGAGCACGCTCTTGATCGACACGTCGACGCCCTCGCCGAAACTGCCGACATCCTTGCTGAACATGCGGCTGGGATCACCTGTCGGATTGCCTTCGTCGTCGACCGTGGTGAACTGGATCGACATCTTCATGTCCTTGGGCTCGCCCCAACCATTGTTGATGATCGAGAAATCCGGACGGAAGCCGACGCAGCCGAAATGCTCCGATATCGACAGCATCGGCTTGCGATAGGCATCACTGGCGGCGACCTTCATTTCCAGACTGTCGAGCTTGACCCTGGACTGGTCTGACGTCTTCAGGTCGACCTCGGCAAAGGCCGGCGCCTCCTCCCAGTTCATACCTTCATAGACATTGCTGGTGGTGACCTGGCCGGTGCCGTTCCAGCTGTCATTGTACTGGTCCGACAGCGGATAGATCGCGATATCCTCGTCGCGCACCAGATGCTGGTACTGCATATCGGACTGCTGGGTCATGCGCTGGTCGACCGCAACGCCGATCTCGACCTTGTCGGCATCGCCGCCACCGGTCTGCGCCTTGAGCAGCCCGCCGACCCTGGCATCGGCCAGCACGTCGGGACGCATTCCGCCGACCTCCTTGCCCATCGCCCATTGCGACTCGTAGATTGTGCCTCCGGCAAGCCGCGTGCGGCCCTTGCCGTTCTTCAACCCGTCGACAAATGAGCCGGCAAAAATCTCGCCGGTCCTTGACAGCAGTCGCCCCTCGCCATTCGGCGCGCCGGCGACGAACTGCCCCTCATAGCGGTTGCCGTCGGCGTCGACATGAATACCCGTCCCGTCGAGTTGCCCGACACGCCAATGCCCATCGAAAACCTCGCCCGAGCGCAGCTCGAGCCGGCCTTGCCCGTCGGGCCGRCCATTGCGGATGTCACCGAAATAGCTGGAATAGATGGTTTTGGGATCATAGCTCGCCGAGCCACGCACCCGCCACACGAGCCTGCCTTTGCCGTTGATGGTGCCGTTCTCAGTGATCGTCAGGTCGGGCGACTGGCCGGCCGCCGGCTCCCAGACGAAATCGAGATTCTTCTCCGGATGGAAATCCCAAACCCGGACCGTCCTGCGCAGCACCGAGCGCGTGTCTGCCTGGTAGAGGATCTGCACCCGTTCAGCCCAGGCGCCACCGGCAGGACCGGTCGCCGGATCGGCGTAGGCCGGTGATAATGTCAGCGCGGCCAGCATCGATGCGGCCGCGATACCGAACACTGCCCTAGTCCGCGCCATCCCTTGAGCCCCTTTGGATGCCAACCCCTTGGCCCYTTGAAGCGTAGTCGGCGAGCCGGCCTCGTGCAAGAGAAGCCGCATGGGAAGCATCGGCATGAAAAAAGGGCGGCGGGATTGCCCCGCCGCCCTTTGTCTTCACGGTGATTGCGTAGCGATTATTTGTACAGGCTGTTGATCCAC
>NZ_JBFULQ010000795.1:0-1924 GCF_054049815.1 Mesorhizobium sp. P5_C1
ACGTCCCCCGACATCCCGGCCGCCCAGAAATATGGCGCAACGGAGAACGTCCAGCCCTGTTCGGTCACGACTGGCTTCAGCTCCGGCGTCATGGGTGAAACCGCATCCGCGGCTCCGGCAGGATGGGCGAGCCAAAGGAAGGAAAGGACAGCACACCCCAGGGCTTGTGTCCGATAGAAGGTCATCATGTCAGGGTCCCCTCCTGAGGCTGGCCGTCGTTTGCGGATTTGTTGCTTGGGAAACAAGAGTGCCTGACGGTGCGAAAACCGTCCATCGTCATGCATGGCGATTCATGGCTGTTCACCGTGCCGGCCACGGGTTGATACCCGATTTGCGGGCGGCATCGGTATTCAGCACTGCTGCTCCCACCTCTCCAACCAGGCGATCTATCAATTCCTGCCATTCGGCTCGTCTGGCCTCGCGCAATGCCGGTGGGGCCTGGTCGACCTTCGAAAGCGCTAACTCTGCATCCGCGAGCTCCTCGCAGATATCGCGAAAACTCTCGCTTCGGTCCATCAGCCGATGGATCGTCAATTCAAACTGGGGGTATCGGCGCACTGCCGCCGAGACCGCTCGGTGCCTGTCAGACGATCCGTCTCTTGTGCTCATGACGCCAGTTCATCGACCTGACGCGATCGTATTGCAAAGAAAGGGCAGCGGGAGGTAAGTTACGTGGATAAGCATGTAACCGAGCGACAACAAAAACCGGCGGTTGCAAGGGATCAAGTGAGGACATGGCGATCCAGGCGGAAACGCCGGCACCAAGGGAGCACGAGCCCCCTGTAGAGGCTTGTCGCGCCCAACTTGCCCTTATCCTCGACAGTGCGGACTTCGATGCCACCAGCCGCGAGCGCCGCTTCCTCAGCCATGTGGTGGAAGAGGCTTTGTCGGGACGAGGCGACCGTATTAAGGCCTATTCGATCGCCGTGGAAGTGTTTGGTCGCGGCGAGGCGTTCGACCCGCAGACGGATCCGATCGTTCGCATCGAGGCTGGCCACCTCAGGCGTGCGCTCGAGCGATACTATCTGACAGCCGGACATACAGACCCAATCCTGATCACGATTCCCAAGGGTGGTTATGTTCCTATCTTCTCGCTTCGTTCGCCGGCTTCGTTGGCGCAGCCGCAGGTGCCCATAGTTTCTCGATCAATCACCCACTCTCCGGTCGGGCGGATTGCGTTCCTGCTCCCGGCAGTGCTTGCAGCCATTCTTGCGGCTGGAGCATCGGTATTGGCGTGGTCGTGGGTGTCTGTCAGGTCAAGCGCGCCGGAAACGCCCCGTGTGCTTGTTGAGCCGTTTGAAGATCTGACCGGCACCGCCGCGGCGGCAGCCATTGCGAGCGGATTGAAGCAGGAGATTGTCAGCCAGCTTTCGAAGTTCAAGGATATTGTGGTCATGGAGTCGGCGCCTAACGACGGCGATGCGTCGACCTCGCCACCACGATTTGTCCTCGCCGGAAGTGTCAGCCTGTCGGTCGATACCTTTCTGCTTCGAGTGAGATTGATCAACCGACCCGACGGTTCGGTTCTGTGGGCAGACAGTTATAATGGGCGGATGAAAGTCGCGGACCTTGTCGGAGCTCAGGCAGACATCGCGCGGAATGTGTCGACGAGCTTGGCTCAAACCTATGGCGTCATCTTCCAGGCGGACGCCAATCTCCACGTCGACAATCCGCCCGAAGATTGGGCCGCATATTCCTGCACGCTGTCTTTCTATGCATATCGGGTCGAGCTCAGCCCCGACACCCGTGCATCCGTGCGTGCATGCCTCGAGAAGGCCGTACGGCGCTTCCCGAATTACGCCACCGCCTGGGGTCTTCTTTCGCTTGTCTACATCGATGACTATCGATTCGAGTTTCCCACCGACGCCACATCGTCCGCCGCCGTGCTGGAGCGCGCCCTGGCAGCCGCAAGGCAGGCGGTGGA
>NZ_JBFULQ010000796.1:0-1916 GCF_054049815.1 Mesorhizobium sp. P5_C1
AGCGTGACCAGGCCGAGCTCCTCCAGATCGCGCAGATAGAGGAACATCGAGGCCTCGCTCAGGCCTTGCGAGCGCATGATGCCTTCGGGGGTGAACTTCTCCGACAGCATGACGAAGATGAACAGCAGCGCCGGCCGGCCGGCGAGCTTGCGCTCGATGTCCGGCGCGATGTGGTTGACCGGCCCTGGCCCGCGGTTCATCGAGCCGAGCACGTTTTCCAGTTCGACGCCGGCAGCCGTGCAGATCTCCATCAGCCGGTCGAGCTTGCAGTTGCGCTCGTGGAAGATGCGCTTCACCGTCGGCTCGGAAACGCCCATGCGTTCGGCAAGCTGGCGATAGGTCACGCCTTTGGCCTTCAGCGTCCGCTTCAGCGCCTCGAAGATCAAACCGTTCATCGGATGCACCTCTTGCCGGCAGTTTCGTATCGATTTACGATACTAGCGGTAATCGGCCTTTTCAGAAAGTATCGAAAACCGTAGCTCTTCCCCGTCATCACAGGAGAGCACTCATGAACCGTTTCATCCCCCTTTTCGCATTCATCGGCATCGTAGCGGCGCCCGCCGCCCAGGCTGGCGAGCTCTGGCGCGCGACGGGCCTTGAACAGCCGGAATCGGCGCTGTTCGACGCCGCCAACAACCGCATCATCGTCTCCAACATCGTCGGCAATCCCGGCGATGCCGACGGCAACGGCTATCTCTCGGTGCTGTCCAGCGACGGCAAGACGGTCACCCAGCACTGGACCGACGGCATGGACGCACCCAAGGGCATGGCGATATCGGGCGGCAAGCTCTATGTCGCCGACATCACCAAGGTTCGCGTTGTCGATCTCGCCAGCGGCAAACTGGTTTCGAGCATCACGGTGCCGAATGCGGTCTTCCTCAACGACATGACATCAGACCAATCCGGCAAGGTCTATGTCACCGACATGCTGGCCGACGCCATCTACCGCATCGACGGCGGACGGCCGGACCTGTTCGTCAGGGATGCGATGCTGGCTTCGCCCAACGGCGTCATTGCCGACGGCAACCGGCTGATCGTCGCCTCTTGGGGCAAGGGCATCAAGCCCGACTTCAGCACGGCGGAGCCCGGCGGGCTGCTGTCGGTCGATCTCGCCAACAAGGCGGTTTCGCCCTTGCTAGGCGCGCAGAAATTCGCGGACCTCGACGGCGTCATCGCCATCGGCGACACCATCTACGCCACCGCCTACATGACGGGCACGCTTTACCGCTACCGTGCCGGCGGCACGCCGGAAGTGGTGGCGCATTTCAAGCCCGGCAGCGCCGACATCGGCACCGACGGCAAGTCGACCATTTTCGTGCCGCTGATGAACGAGGGCGAAGTGGCCGCGCTGACACTCGACTGAGGGTTGTTCGCGACATTGTTAGCCGGCTCGCTCCTGTCTCCTGGCTGGCGTATGGTACGCTGGCCCGGCATAGGCGGCGAAGGAGGTTTGATATGGAAGACCGGGAGATCCGCGCGGCTCTGGATCGCCACTGGGCCGCCTCCGATGCGAACGATTTCGAGGCGGAGCACCAAATTTATCGGGAGGATGCGGTGCTCGACTATCCGCAATCGGGCGAGCGCATCCACGGAAGGCGGAAGATCCAATCGTCCCGCGCCGCGCAGCCGAACCTGAAGCGCTTCACGGTGCGGCGGATCATCGGCGCCGGCGACCTCTGGGTCACCGAATATGTCCTGGCCTATGACGGGCGGCCGTCTTACACGGTGAGCATCATGGAGTTCCTCGATGGCAAGGTGGCCCGCGAGACGCAGTATTTCGGCGATCCGTTCGAGCCGGGGCCTTCGCGCGCGCAATGGGTCGAGCGGATCCCCTGAACCCTGGCCGTCGTAAGGATGGTCATCCGCCCACTTGCCCGCCCGGAGCTGCCGAACGATACGGCCGCTCTCGCCCGCTA
>NZ_JBFULQ010000797.1:0-1915 GCF_054049815.1 Mesorhizobium sp. P5_C1
TCCAGGGACAGGACGATGCGTCCGCATTAACTCTCGCGGGATTTTCCCTGGGCATGGATGGACATGACCGCAGCGCTGCTTTCACTGCATTGGAAGCTGCGCTCGCGATCAGCCCGTCATCGGCGCTGACCTACATTCTCGGCAGTGTCGTCCTCGGATGGGGCGCAGAAGCAGAGCGAGCCATCGAGTGGAGCGAGCGCGGAATGCGGCTAAGCCCCTTTGACCCTTGGGCCTTCGCCGCTTTCGACGCGCAGGCGATGAGTCACCTGCTCCGCGGCCGCTACGACGAAGCCTGTCGCGCCGCTTACAAGTCCGTTCAGGCCAATCCCGCACACAGCATCACTTATGTGCAATTGGCCRCTGCACTTGCCAAACTCGGCCGGTTGGAGGAAGCGAGGGCAGCTGCCGCGCGGGTGCTCGAACTGCAACCAACGTTCCGCTACAGCCGCCAGTTTGCGGGCGTGAACTGTGCTCCAGCGCTCGCGGAATGCCTTGGTGCTGCGCTTAATGCTGCCGGGCTGCCAGAATAGTGCGATGCTCTCATAGAGATATTCGATACGGGCCAAATGGACCCGGCGGTACCAACGATGGCAAGCGTTATAGATCTCATCCAAGATACTGGACTGCTGAGGGTGGCTAGGGACATACACAAGATATAACCCGTGGCCTGAGAGAGAGGCCGTGTGCATTGACCAGCGGGGCTTGAAATAGTGGCTAGTTGCCGTCGAGTTGTCGAATGGCAGCTCTGCGCCACATGTTCCCGAAACCCGCCGGTCCGCAAACGGCCCCAGAGCCGGCAGTCTGCAATGCGCCCAATCTTGATCGTAGAGCTCAAAATTGTGGTTGCCCAAAAGCGGACATCTCCAGCGACCGCGCTAACGATCGCCGTTACGGCACATTCGGGCCTTGGTCACGCCTGCCAATTCGCTTCTGAGAACACGGCCCAAATTCCACGCCGTTCGTTCTTCAGACGGGGTTCAACGCGGTTTCACCTGCGCTAGCAGCGCCTCAACCATAGGGAGCATGTTTCTAACGATGATCGCATCACCCGCTGCATTTGGGTGGTCATTGTCCGCTTGCAGCAACTCCTGATGCCCAGTCACGCCCTCCTTGAAGTCGGCGTAGAGCAAGTCTCCATGCTTGGTCGCCAGTTCAGAGAACATCTTTGAAAACAGCTCGGCATAGTCAGTGTGCCTAAACGAGCAATAGTCATACGCGGCGGTTCCAACCACAAGCACTGGAACCCTCTTGTCGGCGAGGATACCCAGAAGCTGGTCGAGATTCGCTCGCGTGTGATCAAGGTCGAGAAGCCCGCAATCGTTCTGTCCCAGTTCGACAATGACAACTTGGTTTGCGGGGCTCGCCTGCAGGTCAAGGCCGCCTGTCGATTTCGTCAGCCAACGGAGACCCGACCCGCTGTCGTTTGTGTACCCGACCTCGACAATCGTCACTTGGTGCCCGTCGGAGTTCAGCGCCGACTTGAGCCTGGCGGCAAATGCGTCAGCTGGAGCTTCTATTCCGTGGCCGTTGATGTAGCTGTCGCCGAGGGTGACGATTGTCGGAGGTGCATCCTCGGCATTCAGATTGCCCGCTAACCCCACCATTGCGGAAAGTGCGGMAAGGGCTACAAATGAAGAGTTACGCACTATTGTCATGGTCTACCTCCCAGCGGCGGTGCCGATCGGATCGTGCACCGCGAGAACAGAAGCGAACATCTTCCCGAACCATCAAGGACGGCTGTGGGGCTACCGCGCGGTAGTTCCGATCATGGAGCAGTCGAACAGCGGGCCGCCTGCCAAATAGGACGCGAGCCTGGGTCGCGAGGCAAGGCCGGCGATCTCGCGAACCAGCTTTTTGCGAATTGCGACTTCGAACAGGTTGAGATCGTCAATCCCGATCACGAATGCATCTGGCC
>NZ_JBFULQ010000798.1:0-1915 GCF_054049815.1 Mesorhizobium sp. P5_C1
ATTCTAAGCACCGCGCCTGGGGCCACAATGTTGGCCTCGCCCATGAACTCCGCGACGAAGCGGGTCGATGGACGATCATAAATCTGCTGTGGCGTGTCGATCTGCTGAATGCGGCCGGAATTCATCACGGCAATCCGATCTGACATGATCAGCGCTTCGCGCTGGTCATGCGTCACATAGATCGTGGTGATCCCCAGATCGTCGTGCAGACGCCGGATCTCGTACTGCATGGTTTCGCGCAGATTCTTGTCGAGCGCCGACAGCGGCTCGTCCATCAGCATCACGCGTGGCTCGAAGACGATCGCCCTCGCCAACGCTACCCGCTGGCGCTGGCCGCCGGACAATGCGGCAATGTCGCGCTCCGCCAGACCGTCCAGCTTCACGCGGGCCAAGGCGTCAAGCGCCCGCTGGCGGGCCTCGGCTTTCGGCACCTTGCGCAGCACCAGCGGATACTCGACATTTGCCAGAACGTTCATGTGGGGAAACAGTGCATAGTTCTGGAACACTATGCCGATGTCGCGCTTGTTGGGGGCCAAGCGGGTGATGTCCCGATCGTCCAACAAAAGTTTACCGGAATCGGGCCGGACAAAACCGGCCAAAGCCATGAGCAGCGTGGTCTTGCCCGATCCGGACGGCCCCAAGAGCGTGAGGAATTCGCCAGCCTGAATGTCGAGCGAGACATCGTCCAGCGCGACGTAAGATCCGTAGGTCTTGCGCACGCTGTCGATGGTGATCGGGAGCGACTTCATCATGTGCTTCAGCCTTAAAGCTGAGACTCAGCGGGCCATCATCTCATCGAAGGCTTTTTGGGCGGCCTCGCCGTTCTTGACCCACCAATCCGCATTCGAAAACACTGAAGTGCCGGCATTTTCAGGCGCGGTCGCAAGGGTCTTCAGACGGTCCTCGGGAATAAGGCCACCCTCATAGCCAGCAGGATTTACAGGGCCATAGGCGATGAAATCGGTCAGCTTCGCCACGCGCGCGGGCTGTGTCATCGCTGCTATCAGCTTCATGGCCGCTTCCTTGTTCGGCGCCCCCTTCGGTACTCCGAGACAGTCGGTGCCAATGACGGAACCCTTGAACGTGTAGTCGGCCGCGCCGCCATCTTTTTTCACAGTCTCTGCCCGTCCGTTCCAGGTGATGACCAGATCCGCCTCACCATCTTTCAGCAACTGCGCCGACTGAGCGCCCGAGGTCCACCACACGGCGACATTTGGTTTGATCGCTTCAAGCCGCTTGATGGCGCGATCCAGACCCTCCGGCGTGCTGAGCACGGAATAGATGTCCGCCGGCGCCACGCCATCTGAAAGCAGCGCGATCTCGATCGAGTCCTGCGCATTGGCGCGCAGCGCGCGACGGCCCGGGAATTTGGCAACGTCCCAGAACTCCGCCCAGGTCTTCGGCGGGTTCTCGCCATAGGTCTTGGTGTTCCACGACAAGACGGTGCCATAGGAGTCGAACGGATAGCAGTAGTCGGACTTTGCACCGGCCGGCACGGAGCTGGGATCGATGATCTTGTAGTCGAGCGGCTCCAGCAGCGATTGTGCCGCGGCCTGCGCGCCCTCCGGTGAGCCGAGGTGAATGACGTCGGTCGTGACCGCACCCGAGGTGACCTGCATCTTCAGGGCGGCCAGGCCGTCGCTTAGGGTCTCCTCGCGGACATCAAAGCCAAGCTCTTTTGCAGCGGGAGCCCACATGGCTTCCTTGATGGCGTTGCCATAGTCGCCGCCCGCGGTGGTGATGGTGACTGTCTGGGCATGGACGGGCAAGGCAGCCGAAATTGCGAATGCCGTTAAGGAAATGCGTAGCCAGGACATAGGTTCTCCTCCCTAGGATTTGTCAAAACGCCGCTCAAAAGAGCCATTTCTTTGCGATCGTAACGTTACGATTGCATCGAAATGCGCGAGAGTCAAGC
>NZ_JBFULQ010000799.1:0-1914 GCF_054049815.1 Mesorhizobium sp. P5_C1
GCCCAGACCAGACCAAATGGGCTGAATAACGCATATCGATCCGATTGGCCAAGAATGGCTTCTGCGACGAGTTTCCCCCCAATCGCCGTCGTGTTGAGACCGTGACCGCCAAATGCGGTGCAGAACCAGACATCTGGCCTTAGCTCGCCGATTTGGGGCATCAGGTGCCTCGCATATGACATCAATCCCGACCACGACGTTTCGATGTTGAGATTGGCAAGCTGCGGGTAAGTGTTTGTCATCTCTCGCCGCAATTCAGCAGCCAAGCGCGTCGGGGAAGCGGCTCTTGTCGTGATCCGACCACCCCACAGCAAACGTTGGCCACCCTCGACCACCCGATAGTAATCGCCGGCGCGCCGGCTATCCAACACTGCATCTGGGGTCGAAATCGCCTCTCGAATGAGGTCAGGATTTTTCTCCGAAATCATCACGTAAGTAGCAATCGGCAGGTAACTGCGCTGGAGTTGGGGGACCAGGTTTGTTGTATACCCTCCGGTTGTTATGACGACTCGACGCGCCTTGACCGTACCTTCGGCGGTGCGAAGGATTTTGTCGGCACCGGAAAAGGTCGTTTCCGTGGCGCCACTCGCTTCGAATATCTTTCCGCCCAGACGATCGATTTCGTGCGCGGCGGCACGAAGATAGTTGAGCGGATGCATGTGAAACGCCTGCGGGTCGCGCAAAGCCTGAAAATAGCGTTTGGAATGAAGGACGCTCTGGACCTGGGACCGCTCTAAATACTCAACGGGATAGTCAAAATCCCTTTTGAGTAGGGCGGCGTGGGCCTTTAGCGCGTCACCATCTTCGTGGCGGGACACGCTTAGTACACCGTGAATCGGGACGGCTGACTCAATCCGTAAGTCGGTGATCGTATCGCGAACGAACTGCATGCCCTCGACCGAGAGAGCATATAGCTTGAGCGCCTTGGAGGTGCCCACAGCGCGCTCGATCGCATCGTAGCTGCAAGCGTACCCGGGAAAGACAAACCCGCCATTGCGGCCTGAGGCGCCCCATCCGAGACTTTCCGATTCGAGCAGGACGACCGATTGCCCGGCCCGCGCTAATTGCAACCCGACGGTAATTCCCGCTAGGCCACCGCCGATAATGCATGTATCGCAATCGACCGTGCCCAAGAGGCCCGGGTACTGCCTGCTGTCGCCGATCGTGCGTCGGTAGAACGTATCGATATAGCTCATTAGCTCACGCACCTTGTGCTGCATCCCCAGACGTTAGCAGCGGCGCACGTCAGAGAATTTGGAAGCCTAGCGAACTGATCGATGACCAAACAAAGTGCCGCCTGTCAAAATGTAAATTTCGCTAAAGACTGCGCAGGGCTGTAAAATCGACTGCAATCCGACTGTTTCGATCAGCCAATCCGGAGACCGGGAGGCCGGTCGAGGCTGGACCTGGATTAGGATAGTAGCTGTTGCGAACCGTCATATTGTCGAACAACTCGTCGGCGGAACTGCCCCCGACATAATGGCTCGTGGACTTGACCACGGCAGCAAAATCCATGTCCTGGGTCTTCAGGCTCTCCGACAAGACTGCCATCATGGCAGTGATCTGAGGCACAAGTCCAAGGCTGCCGTCGAGTGACCGCGCAGCAAACCATGCGAACCGACCGGCGGTACGCGAGGCAATTCTCACGCCACTAACGTCCTTCGACGTAGCAATGACCGGCGTCGCGGACTTGACGTAAGTTATCTCACCCACCAGCCTCGAGTGAGGATCCGTGCTTTCAACCAAGGCGCCTCCATCCGAAAGGAGGTTCATCCCCTCAAGCCTTTTCGCAATGTCAGGTAGAAGGGCATGGGCTTTTTGGCCGAAAGGTGCGAACCAATGCTCGGAAATACGCCGCTCCGCGTCGACCGCGAATTCCGTCAGCATCGAATTCAACAGTGCGCTGCCATGATT
>NZ_JBFULQ010000800.1:0-1908 GCF_054049815.1 Mesorhizobium sp. P5_C1
GCATAGCCGTTCTCACGAGAAAACAATTCGCCTGTCAGGCGTGGTATCCACTCGGGCCGCGGTCGATCTTGTCGCCACTGCTCGGCGCCAGAGTTGTCGTCCACGAGCGAGATGCGGTGGCGCCTGGCCAGCAGGAACTGCCGGTCGGCCACTCGACGAACCAGACGGTCCTGACTAGAATTGGGAGCGGGATAGGATTCGCCCGTGTAGCGGCGGGCGATCTCCTCATAGCTCGTCGCTACCATGGTTCGCGAGGTCGTGGTATCGGGAAGGATAAAGTTCAGAACTTCCAACCGGACAGGAATGCGCGCTCGCACGCTACCTTGTTCCGTGATCGTGATCGCCCCGGCATAGTCGCCCGGCGGGGTCGTTCGTGGCACATAGATAACAGCCCAGATACTTTGGTTGGAGCGCGCGGGGATGTCGAAGGCGTTGACCAGTTCCAGTGGGACGGCGATATCGGGGAAAAACTTGTCCGCGCCGGGCCGATCCTTCCACCCTCCATAAGGCGTGCCGGAGATGGACTGGCGTCTCAACCGCTCTGGTATTTGCCGTTCGTCATACGTGCCGTATGAAAGCTGGCTTAGTCCCCTGACCTGCAGGTACTGGATGTAGAAGAGCTCGATCTCTGTGGAGGTCCAATCGAACAGTTTCTGCCTCGTCCGAGCTGGATCGGAGCTGAGCCGGCGACCCGAGCTGTTCGTCAAGTCGCTGAATGCGACGCGGACCCCCTCAGCAGCGTGATCCGCTGCTTCGATCACCAGGTTAACCGACACGATCTCGTTTGCTGCCGCGAAGAGGCGGACCTGCCGTCCGTCCCAAATTGAATTGTAGATCGAGGTCTCCCCTGAATGAGCGCGCAATTCGTTGCGTGTGACCTTGTCGCCTCCGTCATTGGCCCAAATGGCGGTGATAGCTCCCGTGTCGACAAGAGTGGCACCTGATGCCGCAACACAACACCATGCCAGCAGCAGCGTTGCAAAGACGCAACGAAACCCTCGTGGGCCGGGCGGCATGATTTTCCGGCGCATCAAGGTCCTCCCACGCCAAGGTAGAAGCAGCCTCTCCAATCGGCCTCGCCGCGTTGCATCAGCATTTTTTCCCGCCTTGGAACGTCTTCGGGTTCTGATAGCTTAACGTATCGCATCATAGTGGAAGTAGTGAACCAGTACCAACCCTCGGTTTTGTCGGGAGTAGATCCCCTTGGCGCGATCCTTGAGCGTGAGTGTGGTGGCAAGCTGCTTTGGTGCCGTCCTCAATGCGGTGTGTGGTCTTGTGACTGCGGCATTCCTCCTGAGACAGCTTGGGCTGGAGACGTTCGGCCTGTGGGCGCTCGTCGTCTCGACGACATCGCTGCTTTGGTTGCTGGACTTCGGCACGACAGTAGCTGTGGGACGCCTCATCGCCGCTGGCCGGGGGGAAAGCAGCATCGACGGCATCAACCGGATCTTCTCGACAGCTGTCGCGATGCTCGGTGTCTGCGCGATCGGCGTGGCGCTCATCGCTTGGTTCATTCCGCTCGTTTTCCTAGCGGTGTTCACAGTGCCTCCGCAAGACGCGGCGAGTGTCGTTTTGGCGCTGCGCCTGATGGCTCTTGCAAGCGCCGTCCACTTCATTGCGGCGCCGTTTACCTGCCTCCTGTGGGGCTACGAGCGGATGGACCTCATCAATATTATAGAGGTGCCTCTTGTCCTGCTGCGGCTCGCGCTGCTCATGATGTTCGTGGGAATAGGTTCGCCACTGTGGATCGTTGCAGCATGCACGCTTTTTACCGGCTGCCTGAGCGCGGTGACCATGGCTTACGCCAGCTTTCAGGTGGAGCCTTGGCTTGCCCCTTGGCCGCGTATGGCCACAAGGAGAACCGCAGCGACGATTCTCCGACTGGCTATCGACTTTGCGGCGCTGAAT
>NZ_JBFULQ010000801.1:0-1904 GCF_054049815.1 Mesorhizobium sp. P5_C1
GCTGCATGTTGATCATCGGGATGAAGCCGCCGAGTGCCGTGAAGCTGTCGTGCATGGCATTGACCGCGCCGCAGGATGCGGCGGTGGTGACGACTGCAAACAGGGCCGACATGGCGATGCCGAAGCGCGTCTCCTTGCCTTCCATGTTGCCGCCGTCGATGCCAAGCGCGTGCACCAGCGGATTGCCGCCAGCTTCCGCCCAGTAGCAGACGGCGACACCGGCGATGAACAGGACGCCCATCGTGGCCAGGATCGCCCAGCCCTGGCGCTGGTTGCCGACCATGCGGCCGAAGACGTTGGTCAGGGCAGCACCGAGTGCGAAGATCGTCACCATCTGGATCAGATTGGAGATCGCGTCGGGATTTTCGAACGGGTGCGCGGCATTGGCGTTGAAAAAGCCACCGCCATTGGTGCCGAGCATCTTGATGGCCACCTGCGAGGCGACCGGACCGACCGCGATCGTCTGCTGCGCGCCTTCAAGCGTGGTGGCGTTGACGTACGGGCCGAGCGTCTGCGGCATGCCGAGATAGACGTAGACAAGGGTCAGGACGATGCAGAGCGGCAACAGCACATAGAGGGTGCAGCGGGTCATATCGACCCAGAAATTGCCGATGGACTTGGCCGAGGCACGGGCGAAACCACGGATCAGCGCGACCGCGATGGCGATGCCGACCGCCGCCGACAGGAAGTTCTGCACGGTGAGGCCAGCCATCTGCACGAGGTAGGACATCGTGCTCTCGCCACCATAGTTCTGCCAGTTGGTGTTGCTCACGAAGCTGACGGCGGTGTTGAAGGCAAGGTTGGGTTCGACAGCGGTCATGCCCGCGGGATTGTAAGGCAGGACGCCTTGCAGCCGCTGCAGAACGTAAAGCACCAGGAAGCTGGCAACGCTGAAGAGCATGATGCCTGCCGCATAGGCGGTCCAGTGTTGCTCCTCGCGTTCACTGGTGCCGGCGATGCGATAGAGCCCGCGTTCAATCGGGCCTAGAACCGGCGAAAGAAATGTCCGGTCGCCGTTGAAGACGCGGTACATGTAGCCGCCGAGCGGCTTCACCAGCAAAACGACGATCCCGCAGTAGACGAGGATCTGTAGCCATCCGTTGAGTGTCATGATTGTAGCTTTCCGGACCTTGCGTCTATTGCCGTCAGAAGCGTTCTGGACGAACGAGGGCGTATGTCAGGTAGACGAGCAGGAACAGCGTCACGCTGCCACCGAGAATATAGTCGACGAGCATTTCGCGATCCTCGCGTTAGAGAATGTCACAGGCTTTGATGTAGGCGAAGGACAGGGCAAAAAACAAAATCCCGATCCCGAGAACGACGATGTCCATTGTGCTTGTTCCTTGCTTCCGATCTTCTACTTTCGACCGTAGCGCCTGCCACAGGCAGGTCGGCGATTGCGTAAACAGGTCGGCGATTGCGTAAAAAGCGGCCCGCCATACTTCAGGTGTGACGGCGCCAACTTTTGCTCAAGGCGGAATATGGACCCGATCGCCATAAAGGTTCGAGACGGGGCGGGAAGGAAAGAAATAGGAATTTTATAAAGGTTTTTCGCCCGACTCATGGCCGGCCCCGGGCCAACAAATTTGGGTCGCTGGGGACGTCATTGCCGGAACGAGCGGAACAAAACTTCCAATGCGAGATTGTCGACCTGAGGGCTCACCACAGGAGACGACCATGGCAAAGCAGAAAATGCTCGACGATCTGTTTCACGACACCCTGAAGGACATCTATTTCGCCGAGAAGAAGATCCTGGCGACGCTGCCGAAAATGGCCAAGGCCGCGCAAAGCGCCGACCTGAGAGCGGCCTTCGAAAAGCATCGCACCGAGACCGAGGGCCATGTCGCAAGGCTGGAGAAGGTCTTCGGCGTCATCGGCAAGAAGGCGGTCGGCAAGACGTGTGC
>NZ_JBFULQ010000802.1:0-1898 GCF_054049815.1 Mesorhizobium sp. P5_C1
CCCCAAAACCGCGCCCGCGGCCTGGCTTAAAGACGACTTGCATATGGAGTTCAATCCGAAGAGGCCTCCCGCCCACAGGATCATCTGGATGTCGGGCGCTAGTCTGTCCGCGGGGACGAGGGGGGAATACGCGACTGTAGAAATCACATATTTCGGAACGCCGAGTGGCAAGGCACGAGCGCAGTCGAGAGCCAGGTCTGTGCCCATGGTGCCGCCCATGGCAATCATGCCGTCGATCTTGCCTTCCGCGTGCAGCCTCCCTGTCAGGATTGACGCGCCGCGCGCCATGATCTGCATCGCGGTGTTCTCGTCGCCGGACGCGATCGCCGTCTGGATCGACGACCCGCCAGCCTCGGCGACATCGTGCTTGCTGATGTCGGTCGGCCGCATGGGACCACCGAGAACGCTTACGTCCATCGTAAGCGCTCGGCCGCCCTGTGCGACCATCCTGTCAGCGAGATAGATCAGTTCGTCCGACTTCGTATCGAATGTACCGATAACAAGGATCGTCTTCGTTTCTTTCGTTGTCATGGTTCCCACTCATTTTTTGTTTTTGGTTAGTCGGTCTCAGCCACGCATCCGCTCTCCCTGCGGGTCGTAGAAGGGCTGAAGCTGGACCTGGATCGGATAGCGTTTGCCGGCGATCTGGACCTCGAAATCACCCTCTTCGAGCCATGCCTTCGAGACGCCTTCCTCACGATGCAGGCTTGCAAGCCCCAGCATTTTGCCAACGCGGTAGCCCCATCCTCCGGAGGTGACGTGACCCACAAGGTCATCGCCTTTCCAGATCGGCTCGTTGTGCGCGAGATATGGCCCTGTCCTTCCGAGGCCGTTGACGGAGACCGATACCGTCCTGAAGCGCGTGGCTGCACCGCCTGCCTTCTGCCTTGCGAGAGGGTCTTTGCCGATGAACTCGCTCTTGTTGAGATCAACAGCAAATCCTAGGCCGGTTTCGTAAGGTGTGTCCTCCTCGGTGATATCATGCCCGAAGTGCCTGAAGGCCTTTTCAAGGCGGCAACTTCCCATGGCAAACATTCCCATATGCCGCAGGCCGAGTGGCGTTCCGACCGCCAGGATGTTCTCGTAGACACCGTGCGTGAACTCCGTCGAAATCAGCAGCTCGTAGCCAAGTTCGCCTACGAACGATCTTCTAATGGCCCAGACCCGTGCATGGGCAAGGTCGATTTCCCGCGCGGCGCCGAACGGAAATTTCTCGTTGCTGAGGTCGTCTGTCGTCAGGGCGGAAAGTATCTCGCGAGACTTCGGCCCATGGATCGTCAGCAGCGCGTAGGACGACGTGGCGTCGAAGATTTCGAACCGCCACTCCGGGTCCGCATGCATTTCAAGCCAGGCGCGGTCGCGAACCTGGCTGGGGTGCCCCGTAACCACGAGGAATTTCTGTGGGCCGATCCGCGTGACCGTCACGTCGGCCTCGATGCCGCCGCGTTGATTGAGGAATTGGGTGTAGACGGAGGTTCCGACCGCCACGTCCATCTGGGCACCGCAGACCCTGTTCAACATTTCGACGGCATCCGGTCCCTGCACCAGGAGTTTGGCGTACATGGACTGGTCAAGGAGCACCGCCGCATCCCGGGCGGCGGCACATTCGTCGGCCACCAGGGAAGACCAGTATTGCTCGCCGACCGAAGGTTTGTCCTGCCATCCCAAGCCGGACGGGTCGTAGTACATTGGAATTTCCCAGCCGATGCGCTCGGCGAAAACAGCGTTTTGCGATTTCAGCCTGTCGTGCAGTGGTACCCGACGTACCCCGCGTGCCGTTTCGATCTGGCGGCCCGCCCAGTGGATGCCGTAATGGAATCCGACGGACTCACCGACCCTGTCGGCATTGTATGTCGAGTTGGATTGAAAGGGATGGGCGCGAGAAGCCAGCATGGAGT
>NZ_JBFULQ010000803.1:0-1894 GCF_054049815.1 Mesorhizobium sp. P5_C1
GGGTGTCGATCTGCATCACCTGCGACTGCGGCAGAGCTATGTGCACCGATGCTTCGGCATCGACGTTCTGCAAGATCGAGACGCGTGTCGCCGAACCAGCGGCAAGCAATTTGTCGAAGGTCTTGTTCTCGGCGGTCGGAAGGGTCAGCAGCGCGACGCCTTCGACATAGTAAGGCCGGGAAAAGTTGATGAGCTGCGAGCGCTGGGCGCTCATCGTCATGAACTGGATGGTGATGTCGACCTTGTTGGTGGTGACGTTCGGAATGCGCTGCGCCGGATCCTGCATGACGAACTCGACCTTGGTCGGATCGTCGAAAAGGCCCTTGGCAAGGATACGTCCCATGGTGATGTCCATGCCGACCAGTTCGCCGGCATCGTTTTCGAAGTGCCAGGGCGCATTGGTGCTGCCAGTGCCGACAATCAGCTTGCCGCGGTCGAGCACGGTGCGCAGCAGGCTGTCGGATGCTGCCTGAGCGGCAGCCTTCTGGGCATCGACGGTTGCAAGCACGCCAGCCGTGGCCAGTCCCGCCATTCCAAATTTCAGAAAATCACGTCTTCCGGATGTGTCGTTCACGGCGACCTCCTTTCGTGTTGTGTTCCCCTATGCACAGGAAATTCACGCATCGTCGATTTTTAGATCGATTGTCTCTTACAAGAGACGTATGTATCCTGTACAAGACAGATACTAGCACCAGGAATCGACAATGCAAGACGGCAATGCCCCAGCAGTTTCAGCCGACGAGAAGATTTCGGGGTCCCGCGAAAAAGGCCTCAACCGGGTGCTCGAGATCCTGGAGTTTCTGCACACGACGCAGCGCGCGATCGGCATTGGCGATCTTGCCAAGGGGGTGAACGCACCCCGCTCGACGACCTACACGCTTGTGCGGTCGCTGGTGGATGCCGGCCTGCTGGAAATGGCCGGCGACGGCAATCGTGTCTATTTCGGCAAGAAGCTCTATCTCTACGGAATGGATTATGTGCGGGGCAACGACCTCTTGAGGCGCGGGCGCCAGGAGGTCGACAATCTGTCGCGCGAAACGGGCGAGACCTCGGAACTGTGTATGCTGCAGAGCGGCCGCTATACGATCGTCCATTCAAGCCCGGGCACCAGGCCGTTCCGCATCAGCTCCGCCACCGGCCTGCAGATACCGCTGCCCTGGACCGCTTCGGGACGGCTCCTGCTGGCGGGCTTCCAACAGGCCCAGATCGAAGACATGGTGTCCGAAGACGATCTCGTCCTGCCGGACGGTCGCAGATTGCTTCTCAACGACTTCATCGCCRACATAGCGAAGGCCGAAGCCACAGGCTATTGCGTCACCTCGGGCCTTGTCGATGCCTACACGAAATGCCTCGCCGCGCCCGTCTTTTCAGGACCGGGCAGGGTCGAGGCGACGATGTGCCTGGTGGTTCCCATCGACACGTCCGAGGAGCGGACCGGCAGTTTAATCGGTCTGCTGCGCGACCGCGCCGCCAGGCTTTCGATCGCCGGATAGGCGCAAGCGATCGGGATCGACCCCGGCTCCGCCGTCTCACGCAATGATGTCGGGGATGATCTTGTCTTCCAGCGCCATCAGCCGGTCCTTGAGGAACAGCTTCTTCTTTTTCATGCGCTGGATCTGCAGCGGGTCGCAGTTCGTGGCGATCATTGCGTTGATCGCCGCATCGAAATCGGCGTGTTCCTGCTTCAGCCGGGAAAATTCGAGGCGAATATCGGCCTGTTCCTGATCGGACATTCTCTACCGTCTGCACGTCTGCGGCGCCCAAAACTGGGCCTGATTGGGCGGGACCGGCAACTTCTGCCGCTGGCGCGCAGCCCATATCACATTTCACATTGTCGTGGAATGCTACCACGGATCATTCGACATCGCGGCCGGATGGTGGCACAGTGTCATTG
>NZ_JBFULQ010000804.1:0-1892 GCF_054049815.1 Mesorhizobium sp. P5_C1
ATCGACACCAACCGAGAGATTAATGTCGCAGTGGTCAAGCGCCTGGCGGAGAAATTATCCAAGGTCCTCGAGAAACAATTCCGGCATACGTTAAAAATTACAGACTGAATTCAGACTCCTTTGTTTGGGTGGCAGCGTTCGGTAGTAACCGAAGCGCTGTTTTTGGTGCGGGTTGTTATAAAGATTGCTTTTTCGTGTAACGTCCGGAAATCTTCACAAGAAATATCTAACGAACGTCATCGAGGAGCTCGTTTTCAGAGATTCAATCTTGTGATCGCGATCTTATGTTGACAGCAAGCGGTCGACAGGCCTATTTTCTCGTTAATTGGATCATTGTATCGATTATCGAGAAAGGCCACTCTCCATGAGCGCGATCGACTGGCGTCAAGCCGCCTCAAATCTCAATCTCCGCAAGCAGGCATTCATTGGCGGAAAATTCGTCGACGCCGTGTCGGGTGGCGTGTTCGACGCGATCAATCCCGCCAATGGAACAACGCTCGCCCAAATAGCGTCGTGCGACGCGGCGGATGTCGATCTGGCGGTACGTTCCGCGCGCCAGGCTTTCGACTCTGGTTCGTGGTCGCGGCGCTCGCCGAGCGAACGCAAGAAAGTGCTGCAGCGGTTCGCCGATCTGATGCATCAGCACGGTGATGAACTGGCCTTGCTCGAGACCTTGAACATGGGCAAGCCGATTTCTGACGCACGTTCCGTCGACGTCCCGGCATCGGCCAATACGATCGCCTGGTACGCCGAGGCGATCGACAAGATCTACGACGAAATTGCCCCGACCGGCAGCGGCGCATTGGGCATGATTACGCGTGAGCCCGTAGGCGTTGTGGCGGCCGTCGTTCCGTGGAATTTCCCTTTGCTGATGGCATGCTGGAAACTCGGGCCAGCGCTCGCGGCAGGCAACTCAGTCATTCTCAAGCCGGCAGAGCAGTCGCCGCTTTCCGCGATCAGGCTCGCGGAACTCGCGGCGGAGGCTGGCATTCCCGATGGCGTGTTCAACGTCGTCACCGGCCTTGGCGAGACCGCGGGCAAGGCGCTTGGCCTGCACATGGATGTCGACGCGGTGACGTTCACTGGTTCGACCGAGGTCGGCAAGCTCTTCATGAGCTATTCCGCCCAGTCGAACATGAAACGCGTGGCGCTCGAATGCGGTGGCAAAACTCCACATATCGTGATGGCCGATTGTGGCAACCTCGACGAAGCCGCGACAGCGGCGGCCTATGGCATCTTCTTCAACCAGGGTGAAGTCTGTAACGCCGGTTCGCGCCTGCTGGTCGACGCCAAAATCAAGGATGTGTTTCTCGAGAAGGTGATTGCTGTCGGGAAAACGCTTACGGTTGGCGATCCCCTCGATGCGGCGACGAAGCTGGGCGCCATGGTCAGCCAGGTTCAAATGGATCGTGTGCTCGATTACATCGATATCGGCTCCAAGGAGGGAGCTGAGCTCAAGTCCGGCGGCAAGCGTGTGCTCAGCGAGACCGGCGGCTACTATATCGAGCCGACCGTCTTCGACAATGTCAGCAACAAGATGCGGATTGCGCAGGAGGAGATTTTTGGCCCCGTCCTCGCCACCATCTCATTTTCCGGGGCGGAGGAGGCGGTCGCGCTCGCCAACGACACCATCTATGGCCTGGCCGCCGCGGTGTGGACCGACAACATCGACGTCGCGCTGTCCACCGCTCGCCGGCTGAGAGCGGGCTCTGTCTGGGTCAACAACTTTGATGAGAGCAACATAACGATGCCCTTTGGCGGTTACAAGCAGTCCGGCTTCGGACGGGACAAATCGCTGCATGCGATCGACAAATACACCGAACTCAAGGCAACCTGGATCAAGATCCGCGCCTGACGATCGTCCTGGCTTCATCCACCGACTAAGCACGCCC
>NZ_JBFULQ010000805.1:0-1892 GCF_054049815.1 Mesorhizobium sp. P5_C1
GGGATTGATCCAGTCGCGACGTGGGGAAGTCACCATTCGCGACCGGGAAGGGCTCGTTGAAATCGCCGACGGGGGCTATGGAGAATCAGAGGTCGAATACGAACGGCTGGTTGGTGATTTCGACCCACAGTACGTTTGATCGTCCGTTTTTTTGGCCCGATATGTCAAATTTTAATGCGGGGAACTTTACCCGTTGCTAATTTAAAAACGGCGGGGGCGCTCTCGGAGGGAGCGGCCATGGAAATACGAGACCTTGTGGTTAAGATGTCAGCTAAGTTACTCAAGCGCCGTGCTGGTGCCCTATCGGTGTCAACGAGACCGATCCGCGTGTCCTTGGCCGACATGCCGCCCAAGCGGCCGTCGCCAGCGTATCGACCGTCGTCCCCGCCCCGGCCGGCCAGCAACATGTAACTCAACGATTTTTGCGGGGGGTGGCCGGCGCTGTTGGGTGGAAGCTTTGGGGAAGGCGCAGGCCAATCGGCTTTCCGCCGCGCGAAACAATCTAACAGGCAGCCCGCCGTATCTATGGTTTGATCGCGTAGCGCGTTTAGGCCTGATCGACATCAATATCGAAAACAATCGACGCGCGAAGAAGCGAGCATCGGCATTTCGGATGCGTACGGCAAACACATGGTGACTGTGTTTGGGTAGGGTCTACTGAGTGATTTCTGTCAATGGACGGATTGCCTGGCGTTTCGCTTCGCCAAAGCTTTCAAAATCCAAGCCCTCTCGGTCGGGCACAAGCTCGCCGTCGTCCCGGAAGTCGAAATAAAACGTGGCCATCCGACAGCATGAGGCTTTTTAAGCCGGAGGGGAAGAGAAACGTACGTTTCGTACAATAGGACGCAGGCTTGCGATCGACAATCTCAAAACCGTGCTTGCGGTAGAAGGCCAGCGCCCGATCGTTGCCCTCAAGCACTTCTAGCGCGATGCTCGGGATGCCGACATGGGCCGCAAGTACGGCGGATGTCGGCCGCCAACCCGGATCCGAATTCACTTTTTTCTATGTGCAGGCGGTCGAGCATGACGTCACCTCCCGCATCCATCTCAGCCATCGCATAGCCGGCGAGAGACCCATCCGGCCGTTCCGCGACGAACGCTATCTTGTTGGTGTCCGCCAGTTCCTCCGCGAGCTGCTGCGGGGCATGATGGACGTCCGAAATCTTGGCCGTTTCCGCCCAGCCTGCGATTGGTCCATATGTGCGGCGCCARGACTCGCCAAGCAGCTTCGATACGGCAGGGACGTCCTGTTAGGTTATGGCTCTAATTCGCATCGCGTCAACTCGTCGTCGCTGGGTTTGCTGAGCCTCACGCCAGCGTTGCCGCCGTTCTCAGCGAACAACTGGATGCCGCCCAGTCGGCAACAGATGTAGCCCCGTGCAGGTCCAGAGAACCTCCCGCGCCATTTCGGCGTCATGCTCGGCGTCGATCTTGCCTTGGCGCTGGGGATCGCATCGTTGGGGCCGATCGGCACCGCACGAGGCACCGTCAGACGATCGCGCGCGCGCTATTTCGGGGAGGCCTGAGATTGCGACAGTTTTCGGATTAGCGTGTATCGTCGCCCTTCACCAGGCCGCGCCACAAAAGACGGCGTCGTGCTAAACACAAAAGGAATGGATCGACGTATCGGTTTCCGCAGAGTGCCCTCTAGAGCCATCATCGCGCCTCATCGCACGAGCTGATCCTGTTTGGACGATCTCCAGGCGCTATCTTGGATTAGATCAATCCACTGTGCGGAGTCTCCGATGTGCAACGACTACGAGCAGCATATCGCCTGGGCAGAATACTGCCGGATGATGCAGTCGCTGGCGATCAACATCCCTACCCACCAAACTGAACTGGATCTGCCGCAGGCAGACGACATCCGCATCAACGACCGAGCTCCGATCATG
>NZ_JBFULQ010000806.1:0-1888 GCF_054049815.1 Mesorhizobium sp. P5_C1
GTCTTCTGCAAAATGCTCGAATTCAAAATTTCAGAGCGTCCCAGGTGCAACTCGTGGAAGCACGGCGTTCTCTGTCGGAATGGCCGGCTTATAGATAAATCGGCTCAATTCGTCCAGCCGCGAGGCCGCCGCAATCGCTCACGCCTTCAGGTCGGACTTCAGCCGGTCTATGATGCTGATCGCAGGGCTGGCATGTCGGCTGATCCAGCGATCCTACGCGACAGCGACAAACTCCAAGGTCTCGTGACGCGGCTATGCTCTTGCCAACCTCAATGTCCCTCGCCGGACTTCGCTTTTCTCCGTCGCCGCGCCAGCATGTTGAGCCCTTCGACCAAGGCCGAAAAACCCATCGCCGCGTAGATGTAACCCTTGGGCACATGGTAGCCCATGCCGTCGGCGATCAGCGTCATGCCGATCATCAGCAGGAAGCCCAGCGCCAACATGACGATGCTCGGGTTCTTGGCGATGAAATTTGCCAGCGGTCCGGCCGCCAGCATCATCACGCTGACCGCGACGATCACGGCAATGTACATGATGGCGATCTCGTCGGTCATGCCGACGGCGGTGATGATCGAATCTATGGAGAAGACGAGGTCGAGCAGCAGGATCTGGAAGATCGCGCCGGCGAGGCTGATCTGCAGGGTCTCACCCAGCATCGTGTCCCGGTGATCGTCGGGATCGACCGTGTGATGGATCTCCTTGGTCGCCTTCCAAACCAGGAACAGGCCGCCGGCAATCAGGATCAGGTCGCGCCAGGAAAACCCGTGACCGAAGGCGGTGAACACCGGCGTCGTCAGCTGGACGATGATCGAAATCGTGGCCAGCAGCACCAGCCGCATGATCAGCGCCGCCGAGATGCCGAGCCGGCGGGCGCGCGCCCTTTGCGCTTCCGGCAGCTTGTTGGTCAGGATCGAGATGAAGATCAGATTGTCGATGCCGAGCACGATCTCCAGCACCACCAGCGTCAGCAGCGCGACCCAGGCCGTTGGATCGGAGACAAAGTGAAAATGCGGCGCCAGGAATTCGATGAGCTGCATGGAGGTCGTCCCCTCTACGATCTAGAGCAGTGTCGCCGGCAATTAGGTACTGCTTGCGTCCATATCAATGTCGCGACCAGAAGGACGGTGCGGTTTCCTCCAGCCGCGGGCCGCGACGAAACGGCGCGATCCTCTCGGTAAGCCCCGTGCGGTCGGAAATATCGACGCCGACGCCGCACAATGTCGCCGGTCCGGTTGCTGCCTCGAAACGCCCTTTCGGCACTTTCGACAGGAACCGGTTGAGCGGTTCCTCCTTGTCCATGCCGAGCGAGGAATCGTAGTCGCCACACATGCCGGCGTCGGAAATGTAACCCGTGCCGCCATTGAGGATCTGGTGATCGCCGGTCGGCTGGTGCGTGTGGGTGCCGACGACGAGACTGGCGCGGCCATCGACGAAATGCGCAAAGCACATCTTTTCCGAAGTCGCCTCGGCATGGAAGTCGATGATCACGGCATCCGCCTGCTCGCCGAGCGGACAGGCGGCCAGTTCGCGCTCACCGGCCTGGAACGGATCGTCGAGTTCGGGGTGCATGAACACCCGGCCCATGATGTTGGCGACCAGCACGCGCGCACCGCTCCTGGCGATGTAGACGCCGGAGCCGCGTCCGGGCGTGCCCTTGGGGAAATTGGAGGGGCGCAGAAAGCGCTCTTCGCGCGGCGCGAAGGCCAGCGCGTCGCGCTGGTCCCAGACATGGTTGCCGGTGGTGACAACATCGGCGCCCGCCGCGATCGTTTCGCGAAAGATCTCTTCGGTGATGCCAAAGCCGCCGGCGGCATTCTCGCCGTTGACGATGACGAAATCGAGTTTGAAATCGGAGATCAGTCCCGGCAGTTGTTCCCACACTGCCGTG
>NZ_JBFULQ010000807.1:0-1881 GCF_054049815.1 Mesorhizobium sp. P5_C1
GAACGAGGCCGTCTTCGCCTTCCGACGCTATGAGGACGCTTCACTCCGCTACACTGGCATCGAAAGCCACAAGGGGCTGTCTCATTACGGTCTATACGACACGGTTGTGGCAAAGAATGAAGACGGTAGCTTTATCGATCAAGTCGGTGCGTAATTTAGACTGCAATGGACGGAGCGGCAGCAATCGCACTACCAGGCGTATTCGACACATTTGTTGCCCCCTTCACAGAGACGTTGGCTGGCGGCTCTCGACCAGCGCAAAGAGCMGGTTGAAATTGGCGTCCGGCATGTGGAGCGCTTCGCGGGCAGGATCCTCAAGGAAAGCACCCATCTGGTCACGCTCGGACGCTTCCGGCGTTCCCCAATTCTCGTCGGCTACGCCCGAAATGATCAGGTCATAGCCGTCCAGGCTGAGCAGGACGCGCAGGGCGTTGTGGAAGCGAGCCGCGTTCATGCCATTTCCCTTTCGATCTTGTCGGACAAGGGCGTCAGCACCTCGTTCCAGATGGCGTTGCAGACCTCGTTGTCCGTGTAGTCGCCGACGACGTCATAGCCATCATTGCCGTATGTCAGCTGGAACCAGCCCGCCCGGTTGCCATCGGCGGTGCGGATCACGATCTCGTCCTGATCGGTCGAGAACAGCGMGCCCAGGATCTCGGCTTTGTCGGTCGACTTCTTCACGGCCCACTCTTCGCCGTCGTGGACGGAAACGAGATAGCCGCGATCGAGGCAGGCCTTGACCAGCGCGGTGCACATGCGCTTTTCGGCGGTGAGGCGCCGAGCCAGCGAACGGCTGTAATTCCGGTGATCGGGATTAGACGCATTCGCGATGGCCTCGTCGAAGCCGGTCTTCTCTGGCGGGAAACGGAACTTTTCGAGCCCGGTCGGCCCGAAGCTCGGATCATTGCGCAACCCATGAAGGATCGAGCCGCGGTTCGGCATCGCATCGCAGACCGACAGGCGGGCGTTGTACCAGTCGAGGGTCAGGGCCTCTTTCCACTTGCGGCCACGCTCGTCTGCATAGGAGGGCAGGGCGGCAAGCTCGTCTTTGTTCAAGGCGGTCATGGTCTTTCTTTGTGGTAGGGGGTTGGGTTCGAGGAAGGCGTGGGGATCAACCCCACGCCAGTCCCCAGCGCTTGGCGCACACCGGGCCGTAGCCGACGTCGATCGAGCGATGATCGGTGAGCTCGATTGCGCAGAAGCAGCAGTTGCCGGTCCGCTTGCCGTGGGCGGCACCGGCCTTGGAAGGGTTCTCGGCCAGAGCCGAAAGCGCGGGGATCAGGGTGTCGGGCCCAGGCGAACGCCGCGACCGCGTGAACTCACCCTTGCGGTCGATGCGGCCATACCATTCGCGGCTTTCGAACGAGCCAGGCGAGGTGACGTTGATCTGCCCGGCGTGGCTGGAGCGCTCACCGGCAAGCGCGAGGACGACGGTTCGACGCCGATCACCTTCCAGATGCGGCCCTGAGCGTCGGGCGCCTCGGCGCCCAGGTAGGGAGAGACCTGGAGGGCTTTGGGCGGCGTGGCCGGGTGCCTGTATTGCGCCGGTAGCTTGGGATGGCTCCACGCGCAGCCCTGGGTCTCCAAACCGTATTCAAAGACCTCGAGTCCGAGCTGTTCTTTCAGCCACACCGAGATGTAAGCGCGATGGCAATACTGGTTGTCCGTCGGGGCCTCGTAGCAGAGCAGCGCGCAATCCTTGCCGCCTGAAAGGTGTTCGAACTTGGCGACGACCTGCCGGGCGCTGAGCTTGGCCAGGATCTCGAAATAGAGCTGCTTGTAATCGCGGTCGCTGGCGGTCTTGAACCAATCGCCTGGAGCGAGTTCGGGCATCTTGCGGAAACCTGCGGGGTATCCTCTCGGCGTGCCCCTGGACACCCC
>NZ_JBFULQ010000808.1:0-1880 GCF_054049815.1 Mesorhizobium sp. P5_C1
CCCACCACTTGTCGTCGGTGCGGCGCTTGTAGACCACTTTCTGGCCGACATCATAGGAGACGAGTTCGAACGGGCCGGTGCCGATCGGGCAGGATTTGAAATCGCCGCCCTTCTCATCGAAGCTCTTGTGAACGATGAGACCGGGATAGTCGCACATGTTCGGGATCAGCGCGATGTCAGGCTTGGCGAGCTTCAGCACGACCGTGTGGTCGTCCGGCTTTGTCACGGCGCTTTCGTCGAGCTTGTCGTCCTTGACCAGCGAGCCAAGACGGCCTGGCATGGAATTACCTTCGGCCTTCTTGTCGGCCCAGCGCTTGAGGTTGAAGATGACGTCATCGGCGGTGAAGGGGTCGCCATTCGACCAGGTGACGCCCTTGCGTACATGCAGTGTGTACTGCGTGGCGTCGTCGTTCACGTCCCAGCTTTCCAGCAGATAGGGGCGGAACGTGTATTCGGAAGTGTACTTGACCAGTGGCTCGAGCGCCTGGCGCTCGGCGTTGGCGATTTCCGACCAGTCGGCTTTGCGCGGGTCCTTCGGATCCTTGATCCACTGGGCGATCTTCAGCGTGCCGCCCTTCTTGCCTTTTACCTCTTCGGCCTTCGCCGGCGTCGGGTCGGCGAGGCCGAGCAAGCCGTAAGCCATTGCCGTCGACGCGCCGAACACGCTGGCCATGGCCAGGAATTCGCGGCGATCCACCGTGCCTGCCTTGGCGTCTTCGGCCATGGCCAGGATGTGATCGGGAACGCGATCGCCGTTACTCTCATAAATTGTCATGACTTAACTCCCATTGTTGGCTTTCCGCCTTTTAACATTCCGCATCCAGGCCATGATGTCAAAGCCGGTATGGATTGGAACATGTTAGCGAATGTGCAACTTTGGAAAGCGAGCGGTTCGCGTGATAACGACAGTCTTGGCGCAAAATTGCTACTGCCCGACTGATTCCTCTGGAATCTCGATAGTCGAATAAACTGAGACATTTACTGAAGGGCGGACAGCGCCAGCCTTGGGCCATCATGGGGCCAAAAGCCCCGTCGAAGTATCAATATTCTTTCTCGTAGAAGATGCCGCCCTTGGCCTCGCCGGCATCATTGGCCTCGCCGCGCAGTTTGACGCCGCGCCCGACATTGAGGTCGATGGTCGCCTTGCCGGAACCGGGCTTGTCGCCTTTCTGGATCGTCACGTAGGTGCGGTCGTTCAGATACTTGCCCGCCGAAACCGCCGTGCCGCCCTGGTCGTCGGTGGTGACGTCGAGATCGTCGACGCCGATTGCGCTGCGCAGGTTTTCAAGCAGCGACGTCGAGCCACCGACTCCGGCCAGTTGCCCGGCCGCTTCGGCGAGCTGGGCGATCTGCAGCGGCGACAGGTTCGACATCGAGCGCCCGAAGATCAGCTGCGCCAGCACCTCATCCTCGGGCAGCGCCGGCACCGAGGAGAAGGTAAATTTCGGATTGGTCGCCTCACCCGACACCACGATGGTGACGGTGGTGGAGGTCGTCGTCGTTGTCGCCGTCAAATTAAGGTAAGGCACCAGCGAGCCGGAGAAGCCGACCGTGCCTTCGGTGAAGGTCAGCCGCTTGCCAAGAATCGACAGCCGCCCGCGCTGCAGGGTGAAGGTGCCGACCGCTTGCGGCGACGAAGCCGGGCCGGTCAGCCTGAGCGAGCCGCCGAGTTCGGCATCGACGCCCCTGCCCTGGATGAAGATCTGGTTCGGCGCGTTGACCGTGACATCGAGGACGAGGCCGCTGCCGCCGCCACCGCCACTGGTCGTCGGCGGGCGCAGCGCCTTGTCCTGCGCCCGCACGGCGCCCGGCGCATTCTTGTGCTTGACGTCGAGTGCCGAAAGCGAACCTGGCAGCATGTCTGGAACCGTGATCACCGT
>NZ_JBFULQ010000809.1:0-1878 GCF_054049815.1 Mesorhizobium sp. P5_C1
GATCATGCCGATGACCAGCGACATCGCGGCGATCACCACCGGGTACCACAGACCAAAGTAGATATCGCCCCTGTAGGCACTGAGTGCGAACACCGTCGCCGGCAGCAGGCCACCGAACCAGCCATTGCCAATGTGATAGGGCAACGACATGCCGGTGTAGCGGATGCGGGTCGGGAACATCTCGACCAGGATCGCGGCAATCGGGCCGTAGACCATGGTCACGAACAGGACCAGGATGAACAGGATGCCGATCGTCATCGGCCAGTTGATTCCCGCCGGATCGGCGAACATGGCGAAAGCGCCGCCGCCCGGTATATTGTAGACGGTGACCTCGGGCGCACCCGCGGCCTCGTCGGCGGTCAGCAGCTTGTCCTTGATCGCCTGATCGGTCGGGACCGTCGCCTTCTCGCCGGCGCGAATGGCGGCGGCATCGAGCTTCAGTTCCGGGTTGGCGGCGACAAACGCGTCAAGCTTCTGGTCCGGGATCTTGATCGCCGCGCGCTTCAGCGGATAGCCGCCGTCCCGCAGCGACATGTTGACGGCTTTGATGAAGGCGGCGTCCTTGGCTTTCGCCTGATCGCCAGCGGCGATGGCATCGTAGGATTCCACCGTCTCGTTGCCGATCTTGACCGACGCGGCCGTCCCGGCCGCGGCCGTCGACACCACGTCATAGGGAACCGAGTTCTTGGTCAGGAACGAGGTCGCGATGTCACAAGACGTCGTGAACTTCGCCGTGCCGACCGGATTGAACTGGAACTTGCAGTCGCCGGGTGCCGCCGTCACCGTAGCACGTGTGTTCTGCTGGGCCGTGGCGAGCGCCGGATTGGCGGCCCAGGTCAATGCCTTGAACAGCGGGAAGGTGCAGACGATCGCCAAGGCAAGGCCCGCCATGATGATCGGCTTGCGCCCGATCTTGTCGGAGAGCCAGCCGAAGACGACGAAGAAGATCGAGCCGAGGGCGAGCGCTATGGCGATCATGATGTTGACCGACTGCGCGTCGACCTTGAGCACGTTCTGCAGGAAGAACAGCGCGTAGAACTGGCCATTGTACCAGACCACGGCCTGACCGGCGGTGAGGCCGAGCAGCGCCAGCAGCGCGATTCGGGCATTCTTCCATTGACCAAATGCTTCCGAAAGCGGCGCTTTGGAGCCCTTGCCCTCATCCTTCATACGCTGGAAGGTCGGCGATTCGGAGAGCGAAAGCCGGATCCAGATCGAGATGCCGAGCAGCAGGAAGGAGACAATGAACGGAATGCGCCAGCCCCATGAGGCGTAGGTTTCCTTGCTCATCGAACCCTGGACAATCAGGATGACGACCAGCGACAGGAACAGGCCGAGCGTCGCCGTCGTCTGGATCCACGAGGTGTAGTAGCCGCGCCGGTTGTCGGGTGCATGCTCGGCGACATAGGTGGCCGCGCCGCCATATTCGCCGCCCAGCGCCAGGCCTTGCAGCATGCGCAGGACAATCAGGATCACGGGAGCCGCGATGCCCAAAGTCGCATATCCAGGCAGCAGGCCGACCAGGAAGGTCGAAAGGCCCATGATCGTCATGGTGACAAGGAACGTATACTTGCGGCCGACAAGGTCGCCGATGCGGCCGAACAGCAGCGCGCCGAACGGTCGTACCAGGAAGCCGGCGGCGAACGCCAGCAGCGCGAAGATATTGCGCGTCGCTTCAGGAATGGTTGGACTGAAGAAGGTCGAACCAATGAACACCGCGAGCGAGCCGTAGAGATAGAAATCATACCATTCGAAAACGGTGCCCAGCGAGGAAGCGAAGATGTCCTTAGTTTCCTCCCGCGTCATGCCGCGGCTTGCTCCGCCGGCAGTCGATGCCATTGCGATAGAATTGTCCTCCCGTGAGACCTTGTCCTCGAT
>NZ_JBFULQ010000810.1:0-1875 GCF_054049815.1 Mesorhizobium sp. P5_C1
GAACTACCCTGGCCGCGGCCACCGGGTCAATTTGATGGATCCGGACTATCAGGAGGTCGGTGTCGGCCAGGCCCAGGGCATCTATCAGGGTCTCAACGCGACGATGCTGACCGAAGATTTCGGCCGGCCAGGCGGCAATCACCAGTTTCTCACCGGTGTCGCCTTCAACGATACCGTGACCGCCGACCAGTTCTATTCGATCGGCGAAGGGCGCGCAGGCATAACGGTTTCCGTCAGCAGCGGACCGAACACGGCCAGCGGCAGCGCCGGCGGCTATTCCGAGGAGGTGACGGCCGGTCTCAAGACCATCACGTTTGCCAGCGGCGATCAGGTGACACCGGTGGTTCTCACCGCGACGATCGCTGCCGGCTTCAACGCCAAGATCGATCTGATGGGCCAGTCGACCATCCGCACGTCGGTATCGGTGACAGCGGTGAACGGCATTTCATCTATCGTCGGGCTTGGCACGAATGCCTTGACGCTGACCGGCACCGACGGCACCCAAGCCATATATGGTTCCTCGGGCGGCGACCATTTGGACGGCAAGGCCGGCAATGACACGCTGGATGGCAAGGCAGGTGCCGACAGCATGTATGGCGGGGCCGGCAACGACACCTACTATGTCGACAACGCTGGCGATATCGTCAGTGAAAACACCGCCGGCGCCAACGGCTCGGATATCGTCAATGGCTATATCTCGATCAACCTCAGTGATGGCAACCACTTCACGGGCAACATCGAGAACGTCGCACTGCGCAGTGCCGCCTCGATCAACGCCACCGGCAACAGCCTGGCCAACGCGATGAACGGCAATTCAGGTGTCAACACGCTGAGCGGTCTTGGCGGCAATGATACGTTGGACGGCAAGGAAGGCGCCGACACCATGCAAGGYGGCATCGGCAACGACACCTACTATGTCGACAATGCCGGCGAYCATGTCGTCGAGCTCAACGGCCAGGGCACCGACAATGTCCAGGCCTTCGTCTCGTTCAACCTGTCGGGACAGGAGCTCGAGAACCTGGCACTGCGCAGCGCGGCCTCGATCAACGGCACCGGCAACTCGACCGCCAACATCATCACCGGCAATTCGGGTGCCAATGTCATCAACGGCCTCCTCGGCAACGACACGCTGAGCGGCAGCACCGGCAACGACACCTTTGTCTTCACCACGGCGCTCAATGCATCGACCAACGTCGACCGCATCACCGATTTCTCGGTCGCCGACGACAGCATCCAGGTCGACAACGCCATCTTCACAGCGCTTGGCGGCAGCGGCACGCTGACGGCGGACCAGTTCGTCARGAACACAACCGGCCTTGCCGSCGACGGCAACGACCACATCATCTACGAGACGGATACCGGCTGGCTCTATTATGACAGCAACGGCAGTGCCGCTGGCGGCTCGACCCATTTCGCCACACTGGCCGCCAACCTGGCACTCACCAACGCCGATTTCGTCGTGGTGTAAGGAGATCATGCCGGTCGGCCCGAAGCGGACCTTGCCGCCGCCGCCAAAGTCCATCGCAACAATTCCATCCCGAACCCTCGCTGGCTAACTACAAGTAAGAACGGTCAGTTGTGCTGTTTCAGGAAACCTCGTAAATATAGGTTGGGGTTGTTAATCTTGGGTGGGAGAACGTCATGGCTGTTGTCAGCGGTGGTACGGTTTTTGGACTGAATTTCGATACGCTGCAGGTGGGAGCACTGGTCGACTACGACTTCGAAGACCCGCAGCCTCTCTATGCAAGGTTTTTTGACGACGCGTCGAATTACACACTCTTTCAGGGCTCTGGATTCACTTATAACGCCGGCGTCCCTACGGGTGGGACCGTGACATCCGTCCAGTATGTGGTGGCTGGCAGCACGGTGCTGCAG
>NZ_JBFULQ010000811.1:0-1868 GCF_054049815.1 Mesorhizobium sp. P5_C1
GCGTAGCGATGATCTTCGTGGCAATAATGTTTCCGGTTCTGATCGGTTTTTCCGTGCTGGCCATCGATATGGCCAGGCTCAACGGGCTTCACAACGATCTGCAGAAAGGTATCGATGCGCTTGCGCTTGCGACAGCTTCAGAGCTTGATGGCAGGGCGGATTCGATTGACCGAGCCAACCGGGCGGCGACTACTCTCCTCAGCAACACAACCAAATTTTCAACGGCAGACAATCACACACTGGCTCTTGCCGATGTCACGATCAAATACCTGACCGGGATACCCGCCAGCGATGACACCACTTTGACTGCTGACGGCGTCGACTCTACTGGCCATGACTGGTCAAGCACCGACCCGAAAGCGGTGCAGTTCTCCTTGGTGACGGTGAACGCGTCCGGTTTGGCGGATGGTGCCGGCGCATTTGCGACGATCTTTCCGGCAAGCATGATTGGCAGCGCGGACACTATGGACATTCAGCCMCAGGCCGTGGCCGGGTTCGTYCAGTCKATCTGCGAAACCGTGCCRATYTTCATGTGCAACCCGTTCGAGACGACCGATCCGTTGACCAGCAAGACGATCCAACAGGCGTTTGCCTCGGGCAACACCTATAGCCGTGAGTTTCGTATTCTCAAGGTSGACTCGAACCCWGGYCCYGGCAAYTTCGGRCTRATCGACAACAACYTGASYTCGCTGCGWGATGCCMTMGCRATGGGCACCKCAGGCACYTGCTAYMAMCGCGATRMGCTCACCACGAAAACCGGCGTCACYTTGGGWCAGGTCAACGCTGGGCTGAATACCCGGTTCGATCTCTACAGCGGCTCGTTGAATAAAAACAACAAGGACTGGAACTACCGGCCTGCCAGCAATGTCCGCAAGGGCCAGAAGAACGGCTGCAGCAAATACACCCCCGTTACGGATGGAACGGCGCTGCCTCTCCCTCCCGGCGCAAACTATGTCGACTCAAAAGGAATGTCCGATCAGATTGCTACGCAAGGCTTTTGGTCTAGTTATTGGTCGATCAATCACGGCACGACATACCCCAACGTCCCTGCCGCCACCAACCCCACCGGCACCACCACTGTCCCGGCTTCCAGATATGACGTCTATAAATACGAGATTGCGCACGGGCTCGTCGGGGACAAGTCTCAGGCGCCGACAAAGGAAACCGGGACGCCGTCTTGCTTCAAGGGTGACAACCCAACGCCGGATCCTGATCGCCGTCTGCTCAACATGGCGATCGTCGACTGCATCGCGAACGCGGGCAAGATCAATGGCCACACCCAGTTAAAGCCGGATGGCTATGCCAGTGTGTTCGTCAACACCCCGGTCTCAAAGCAGAACAATGCCGATGATGACGACGGCACTGGTGCTGAGAAGCCGATCAGCCTGGAGATCGTCGACGTCGATGGAGGGTTTGCCAATAACACCCTTGTAGACAAAGCATTCCGCAATGAAGCCCAGCTGTATCGGTAGGGCGACATGACCAGGTTCGGCAAAATCGTCCGGCGGTTCCAAGGCGACGAAAGCGGCGCCGCCCTGGTGGAAGTCGCGATCACTATACCACTCGTATTGCTATTGTCGGCCGGCGTGTTCGAGTTCTCGAACGTTCTGAACACGCGTCTCCTGCTTGAAGCAGGCGTCGAAGATGCAGCGCGCTATATGGCGCGCTGCAGTGGCGATTGGGTTACTTGCCAGGGCCTGGCACAAAACCTTGCGGCAAATGGGGCGATCGCTGGCGGCAGCGCAAGAGTGGCTGGATGGCTTCCAGCGACGGTTGAGATCACCAAGGCATTATCCACCCAAGCGGTCGATGGCAGTGGCACCGAACTCTACTTGAGTAGCACCGGCACCGTTGTTGTCGTGCAGGTC
>NZ_JBFULQ010000812.1:0-1856 GCF_054049815.1 Mesorhizobium sp. P5_C1
GGGTAGTGGCTGCGCCGTTGTTCGTTGTGATTTAATTTAAATTAGTAGCCCGCGGGCGGAAATCTACCTGAAAAGTTGGCGCATTGGGAAGTGATAGGACTTTCCATTGTTCGCCGCTTCAAGTATACTTATCCGGTTGCCATATCGAACGCCCGTCATGATGCCAAACCAGCGAGGAGGAAGGCATGTTTCGGATCGCGTCTCTTGCGACTTTCAACGCCACGCTTGCCCTTTTCGCCATGGTGTCAGTGCCGCCATCCCAGGCCGAACCATGTGGCACCGTCCACAAACTGACCCGCCAGCCGTTGAATGACCAGACTTTCTGGCTGCTCGCTGAACATGAGGGCAAGGCCTTCGTCGACCAGCGCACATGCCTTGTCGCCAGGCTGGACAGGGTTGATCAGCCGCTCACGCTGAGCGATGCGATGGGGCACTGTGCTACCCTCGGACAAGGCGGTCCGAACGGTGACATGGGCTGGCAGCTTCCGACGATGGCGGAACTGACGAGTCTCGATTCGGCGGACTGGCCAAGGCAGCACGACGCGTTCGCGGAATACAAGCTGCCGCCGCTCGCGCGCAGCGAAACTGATTATTGGACCCGCACTGAATGGCCGGGGGCGGCAGGCTCCTTCGCGGTCGTCACGTTCAGCGCACGCACGACTGTGGTGCATCCGCTTGAAGCGACCAAGAAGGCCGGGGTATGGTGCGTCTTCGGGGTGCCGGCCACAGGCGTGGAGTAGACGCTCTTACGCCAAGTCTCCCTCGGGCAACCAAGTCTCTTCAGGCATCAGACAATCGCCGCTGCGGCGCACGGAACGGGCAACTGGCGCTCGACACCTGGTCAAGTCATGACGGGGCCCCAGCTTTCGCGATGCGATGCCTGGCTGCTCAGCAGCCAGGCCGCGGGACAGAGCGGCCGTCCGGCTTGCCTTCGCCGGCGCGGCCATTGTGCCTGCTACGTCCAAGCCGCCTACCGCAGATCCAGCTGCAGCAGGCCGCTATAGTCCTCCGTCGTCAGGAAGAAGCCCTCGTCGATCGCCTTGGCCTTGAAAGCAGAATCGTCGCGCAAGTCCCGGAATTCCGATTTCAATGTGCCTGACGCGTTGAAGTAGCGATCGCGAAAGGCCGCCCGGTTAAGCTCGGCATAGTCTCCGCCCTTGCCTGCCACCGTGCAGGATTTCAGTTCGGTTTGGTCGGCGGCCTCCGCCGGAAACGACGCCCTCGCGAAGTCCATCGGCCCGATGTCGGGGGCAATGCTAGTCGGATACTTTGTAATGCACCGGACCGTTCTATCCGCGGCCGCCACCGGCAGATCGAAATAGGGGGGCCGCAGCCCCTTGGCCGCGAGGTAGGCGAAGGTCCGTATGCGGTTGGCCGCCTTCAGCGCGTCAAGGTCCGTGGTCTCAAGCGCGGTAGCGCCGATCTTGATACTGCTGGAGCCGCTGATCGCGAGAATCTGCTGCTCCAGCCAGGCCCGATCGCGATCGATCCAGGCCAGGAAGTCCAATGGCACAGCAGCCGGCGGTCGAACTTCCTCGCCCATGGATTGCGTCGAAAATGTCGCTGCGGTCATGAGTGTGACCCCGGCGAGAATGGCCGGAAGCCATCGGTTCTTGAGCATGTCATGCCTCCATTCCTCTATGGCGACCAGCCACTACTAGTAGTTGTTGCGCGGCTTGATACCGAGCATGTCCCGCAACTGGTTCTCTGTTATGTCGTCCGTCCGCATCGTACCGCCGACTCCGACGGTGCGAGCTTCGGCGTCAGGGGCTTTGTATGGCTTGCCGTCGACACCGGTATAGCGGACTTCTGCCATGCCGGTGTCCTTACCGGCCATCATGTGCGTGGCGTGAATG
>NZ_JBFULQ010000813.1:0-1852 GCF_054049815.1 Mesorhizobium sp. P5_C1
CCGCGCACAGCGTCAGGATTGTCGCGAGGACAAAGGCGAACAGCGGCCCGTTTCGCAGGAAATTCGTCAAGATCAGTCCTTCGTTCCAGCGCCCGGCGGATCGTCCGAGATCCGGGCGTAGAGGTAGTGGTCCTGCCAGATGCCGTTGATCCTGAGATAGGATCGCAGAAGTCCTTCGCGCCGGAATCCGGCTTTTTCAAGCACGCGGATCGACCGGGCGTTGTCGGGAATACAGGCCGCTTCGATCCGGTGCAACCTCAGCGTATCGAAGGCGAAGCGCGTCACCACCTTGACCGCGTCGGTCATCAGGCCACGACCGCCAAAGCGCTCGCCGATCCAATAGCCGACATGGCCGCTTTGCGAGACGCCATGGCGTATGTTGCCGAGCGTGATGCCGCCCGCCAGCTTGCCGCTGCTCTTTTCGAAGATGAAGAAGGCGATCGCGGTTCCCTGCGCATAGTCTTCGCGGTAGCGGCTGATGCGCAGCCGCCAGGCAGTGCGGTCGAGTTCGTCGGGAGTCCAGCGTGGCTCCCATGGCTCGAGAAAGGCACGGCTTTCGCCACGCACCGCCGCCCATTCGCGATAGTCATTCGTGAAGGGCACGCGCAGCATGACGTAGTCACCCTTCAGCGCCGGCAGGTCACGGCGAAAGAAAGGGAGCGCGAACACGACGCTTTGAGGGGCTTAGACGGCGAGCTTGCGGGTCGCGGTCTGCGTGCCCGCAAGCGAATCGAGGATCGCCTCGTATGGCGCCAGCGTACCCACAGGCCCGACAGCTGTAAGCGTCGGCTTGGTCGAGAACAGCCGCGACGACAGGTCGGTCAGTCGCTCGATCGTGAGCGCCGACAGCCGTTCCATCAGTTCTTCCTTGGCGATCGGCCGGCCGAACAGAAGCAGCTGCCGCGCGATCTGCGAGGCGCGGCTGGCCGGGCTTTCGGCGGACATGATCAGCCCGGCGCGATATTGGGCGCGCGCCCGGTCGAGCTCTTCCTGCAGGATCTTCTCGCCGGCCTTCTGCAGTTCGTCGATGATGACCGGCACCAGTTCGGCGATATCGCTCTGGCCAGTCGCGGCATGGACACCGAAGACGCCGGTGTCGGAAAAGCCCCAGTGGAAGGCATAGACCGAATAGCACAGGCCGCGCTTTTCGCGGACTTCCTGGAAAAGACGCGACGACATGCCGCCGCCGAGGATCATCGACAGCACCTGCGAGGCATAGAAGTCGCGCACATGATAGGCGCGGCCCTCGAAGCCCAGCACAATCTGCGCGTCCATCAGGTCGCGGTCCTCGCGGAAGTCGCCGCCGACATATTGCGCATATTGCGGGATGGTGCTGTCGGCCTTGCTGCGGAAGCCGCCGAGTTGCTTTTCAACCTCGCGCACGAAATTGTCGTGCTTGATGTCGCCGGCAGCGACGATCACCATGCGCTCGGCGCCGTATTGCCGCTCGATGAAATCGTGCAACTGCTTCGAGGTGAAGGATTTGACGGTTTCCGGCGTGCCCAGGATCGAGCGGCCGATCGTCTGGTGGCGGAAGGCTGTCTCGGTGAAACGGTCGAAGACGATGTCGTCGGGCGTGTCGTGTGCGGCGCCGATCTCCTGCAGGATCACATGCTGCTCGCGTTCGAGCTCCTGCGGGTCGAACTCGGACTCCTGCAGGATGTCGGCAAGAATGTCGACGGCCAGCGGAACGTCGTCGGAGAGCACCCTGGCATAGTAGGAGGTGGTCTCGACGCTGGTGGCGGCGTTGATCTCGCCGCCGACGTCCTCGATCTCCGAGGCGATTTCGAAGGCGCTTCGCCTTTTCGTGCCCTTGAACGCCATGTGCTCGAGCAGATGGGCCATGCCATGC
>NZ_JBFULQ010000814.1:0-1848 GCF_054049815.1 Mesorhizobium sp. P5_C1
CGGTGCGCTCGCTCACAAGCATCCCTCGCACCGGCCATTTCTGTTGCGTCTGGAGCTAGCCTTCTGGCCGGGTCTGTCAAATAATAATCGTCGCCGAAGCAGTAAGGACCTATGCCTCGAGGACCTGAGGACAGAAGCGACCCGCCGACGTGGGCCGGCTCGTGGTCAGCGTTGCCGGCGGCGCGTTGGGCGACGCTTAAAACGGTAGAAGATACCACAAGAAAGCCTTGGCTTCCTCTTCGGGCTTCTTTGGACGGACCTCCCATGAGTCCGTTCTCGCGATGAAGCGTGTCCAAATGGGCGTACCTTCTTCGCCGACGCTTGCGTGCCAGTCGGTAAACCCCATCAGCGGCAATAACGATTCTCGGATCGATATGACCTCCCTTCGCTGGTGAAGTTCGACCAACTGGCGCCTTCCTGGACTTCAATCCCGTACAAACCGGGCGCCGGCCATGCAGATTAGGGCAGCGGAACCGGCGAGTCGGAGAGCGTTCGCAGATAGGCGATGACGTTCAGCCRATCGCTCTCCTCGGACGCGCCACGCACGTCCATGTTTACGCCGGGCGTCGTGAGCGTGGGACCGGCTAGAAAAATGTTAAGATCCTCGTACGTCCAGGCACCGTCCCAAGCCATCAGGGTCTTGGAATAGCGGTCGAACTTTGCCGACGCCTTGTCGCGTCCGACAATTCCCCACAAGTTCGGGCCGATGGTGGATACATCTTGTGCACGCGTCACATGGCAGGGAGCGCAGTTAGCGGCAAAGAACACAGCGCCCTTTACCGGATCAGCCTTTGCCAGCTTCGCAGACATCGGCTCGGGCTTCAGAATGACGACGCCGTGGGCCTTTAGGTAGGCGGCGATATCGGCATGGTCCTCGTTCCTTGCAAGGTGGTAGGGCGTGATAATGCCCGGTAGACGGGCGGGGTCACCCCGGATCCAGACGGCGTTGACGTCCGCGCCGGCTTCAACAAGCACCTTGACGCAGTCGAGACAGCTGTTCTCGACGGCGAGAGTCAGCATCGGCTCGCCCCGCGTCGTGCCATTGGCGTCAGCGCCATGCGCCAGCAGCAGCCGGATCATATCGGCGGCGTTCTTCAACACGGCAACAGTCATCGGCAGACCGAGCGCCGACTCCTTGTTGACATTGGCGCCGCGCTTCATCAGCAGTTCAGCGGCCTCCGCGTGGCCGCTGCGCACCGCCAGGAAGAGCGGCGTGGCGCCTTTCTCTTGCTCCTCAATATTGGCGCCGGCATCAAGCGCCGCCGCGATGGCATTTAGATCGCCGCTCTTGGCCGCGTCATGAAGAGAACCGGCCTCGGTGGTTGTGAGCGCACCCAGACAAATGAGCAAGCTGCCGATCAGACCACGCATGCGGCTGTCCCTCCGCCGATACGGATCGAAAAGACTACACCCGATCAACGCTCACGGCCAGCGGCTTCGTTAAGCGCTAGCTAATATAGATGAGCCCGCGTCATCCAATTGATGGGATGGAAGCCCAACATGGGTCGGTGCTACTTTGATGCGTGGCGCGGCTTAAAACCTCTTCGCCATTGCGCGCCGGCTGCGCCGACACCTTGCAGCCCGCGAAACCATGTACGTGAATTGCGCGCACCGATGTGCTGCAAGTCGACCAAGCTCGACATTAAGGCGCTCATAGACAGGCTTGGGCCTGAACACGGCTCAATGCATTGGGATCTTGTCCGGCTATTCGGCTGCTCGGATTGCAAGGCTGCCGGCCGCGATCGGCGCCCGGTTTTCTTCACTGTCATTCCTGACTACGAAGGCCAGATGAGGCAGCGSAACCGCGACTGGAAGCCGACTTTCGATCGAACCAAACCGGCTTGACGG
>NZ_JBFULQ010000815.1:0-1844 GCF_054049815.1 Mesorhizobium sp. P5_C1
GGGTGAAGCCGTTCGGCCATCGCTTCAAAGCTCGGAATACCCAGCGTCGGATCAAAGCCCCAGATGCGGTAAGCCTCCACGGAGAAAAAGAGGACCTTCGACTTGTTGGCGGCCGTCGCACCGCTGTGACTGAGCCTCTGTGCTTCGGCCAGATGGGCTTCGCTGCGGCGCAGCCGGTCCTCGGCCTTCTTGGCTTCATCGATGTCGATCAGGACGCCGTACCAGCGGAGCACGCGGCCATCACTTGCCCGCAGTGGCTCTCCACGCACGTTGAACCAGCGATATTGGCCGTCCGCCCCGCGAAATCTGCAGACGACATCGTGAGGACTTTCAGCCTCGAGATTTGTGAGCCAGCTCTTTACCTTGAAGGCGACGTCCTCGGGGTGAACTCTTTCCGCCCATCCCCAGCCAGTGATTTCGCCGAGCGGCGCGCCAAAATAGTCGAGTACACGCTTGTTCACGTATTCGATATTGCCGTCGGGCGCGGCTCTCCACACCAGCGTCGGAATCGTCTCCACCAACAGGCGAAGCTCTTGCTCGCCGCTGAAGAGGCTCTCCTCGGCTCCTTCACCGTCCTTCAACATCAGTCGCTCCATGGTCAGCCCACAGATTCGGACCTGCCTTTGCCGGAGACGCCATGTCACGGAGGGATCGCTGATGACCCGGCGAAGGTGGCGTAATTACCTTACCCCCTGCACCCGAGACGGACCATATCTTTTCGGGCGAGGCGTTCCGCGCCTATCCTTCGAGACAGACGTTCCGCAAGGCTGGTATTGGCAAATTGTGCGAATGCACTCGGGGAAGGCGACTTCGCCCTCCCTATCCGTATGTTTGTGGCGAGGAGCATAACCGGCCAGAGCAACACTTGACCGTCCCGCGCTCGTACAAGATCGACGTTAGAAATCAGTGTTGGCGCTGCCGGCGCAGCACGGCTCACGGCGCTGCATGCCGATCAACGCCAGCTTGTGGCCGAGGTCCTGCGCGCCTGTAGATGAGGCTCGGGCCAGAGCGGAACGCAGTTGCCCCGGAACCAGGCCAGATGGCATTCTATCGGAAGGCTATCGGTGCCTACGCGACCCATCTTTACCGGGCCGTTCGCCCTTATCGAGCCGTCGTGGGCCCGCAAGATGGCGGCAGAACAATATTCCGCTCGGTTCAAGAAGCCGATCGACGATCCGCATGTCCAGATGAATGTTGAGAGCTAATGGCACCGCTTCGCCGCCGATGTCCGCGTTACCCGTACCGCGCAACCGCTGACGGGCGCCGCATCCCGAAGCAGGAAGCAAGGTCATCGTCGGCGTGCGTCCCGAACATTTCGGCAGCGCGGGAGAGGCGACACCGACCTTGTGGTTCGCATCGACGTTGTCGAGCACCTGGGCGGCACGAGTTTTCTCTCTTCGGGGCCGACGATTGCGCTGGTGCCGTCAAGACGCGCATCGAAGTCGCCTTGCGCCCTAACCCGAAATTTCACACCGCCGCGCCGCGCCATTCGTTACGACGCTGGACGCTTTGCGTCATCAAGGATCGACCGCAACTGCTCTCTTCCGGCAGCAATTCGCGACATCAGCGTACCTGTCGAAATTTTAAGTGCGTTTGCCGTATCCGCGTAGGAAAGGTCCCCTACTGCGACCAGCACGAGCGCTATGCTTCGTTCCAGGCTAATCTGCTGAAGCGCCGAGAGGATTTCTGAAGAAGCGAACTCGTCGTCCCTTAATGCTTGTTCGAGCCGGTACTGGATGAGGTCAACCGCGGTATCGGGGTCTCCTCGCAACAGTGCGCGAGCACACCTCTCAATGATCGCCTGCGTGCGGTCCTTCATCGTTCAAACTTGCTCACATTTATGG
>NZ_JBFULQ010000816.1:0-1842 GCF_054049815.1 Mesorhizobium sp. P5_C1
ATATAGGCCGGCAATGACGGTTTTATTGCAGCCTGGAGCGAGACAGCCGCCACTGCAAATTCCGCGAGGCATGATCGATCCATCGTCGTGGCATGGCGACAAGCGGCTTGAATTGTCCTACAAATGTGCGAGGCCCGTCCGGGCACTGCCTTTCAACAACAAATCGCGAGGACTGACATGGAATACCGCACCCTCGGCCGTTCCGGCTTGAAAGTTTCGACCCTGACCATGGGCACCATGACCTTCGGCGGTGCTGGCGCATTTTCGGCTGTCGGAAAGACCGACCTCGATGAGGCGCGCCGGATGATCGATCTTTGCATCGATGCCGGCATCAATGTCATCGACACCGCCAATGTCTATTCGAACGGCGTCTCTGAAGAGATCATCGGCGAGGCGCTCGGCGGCAAGCGCAAGGGCGACGTGCTGATCGCCTCCAAGGCGCGGATGCGGATCGGCAATGGCCCCAACGATGAAGGCCTGTCGCGCTATCACCTGATCCGCGAATGCGAGAAGAGCCTGAAGCGGTTGAAGACCGATGTCATCGACATCTACTTCCTGCACGAATGGGACGGTACGACACCGCTCGAGGAAACCATCGCCGCGCTGGATACGCTGGTTGCCCAGGGCAAGGTCCGCTACGTCGGCTGCTCCAACTATTCCGGTTGGCAGGTGATGAAGGCGCTCGGCATCAGCGACAGCCATCACCAGCCGCGCTTCGTCACCCAGCAGATCCACTACACGCTGGAAGCGCGCGAGGCGGAATATGAATTGCTGCCGATTTCGGTCGACCAGGGGCTGGGTGTGCTGGTCTGGAGCCCGCTTGCCGGCGGATTGCTGTCCGGCAAATACCGCCGCGACAGCCCGACCGCCCGCCAGCTCGCCGGCTGGTCGGAACCGCCGATCCGCGACGAGGACCGCCTCTGGCGGATCGTCGATGTCCTTGTCGAGATCGGCACGCAGCGCGGCGTGTCGGCGGCGCAGGTGGCGCTGGCCTGGCTGCTCGGCCGGCCGGCGGTCAGTTCGCTGGTGATCGGCGGCAGGACCGAAACGCAGTTCCGCGACAACATCGCCGCGGCAAGCCTGGTGCTGACCGGCGAAGAGCGTGACCGCCTAGACACGGTCAGCCGGCCACCCTTGCTCTATCCCTACTGGCACCAGCAACTGACGGCAAAGGACCGTTTTGGTCCCGCCGATCTGGTGATTGACCGCAGCGGCGTGTGACCACGGGAGGTTTGCGGCGGGGCTCGGCGGACGAAGCCCGCACTTAACCCGATATAGCGCCAGACCTCGGCATCAGGCTCGATCTGGCCGCTGAGGACAAAGTATTTGTAGAGCACGAGCAGGGAGATCGCCTGCTCGGCCTTCTCGTTTGCGAATGTGCGGCAATAGGCATTCGCCGCGGCAATGATGCGTTCGGCTGCAGCCGGGTGCTGCTCGAAATAGCGCACTTTTTCGGCAAGGTCGGCGGTCGAAGTACCGGGCAATCTCCTTGAGGTCGTAGTACTAGATACTCGGTATCAGCGGCAGATTGTCGATATGCACCGCAGCCGGGCTGGGCGAAAATGCGTCCTGCAGCTTGTTGTAGCAATTCAGCCGCCGGCGAACCGAACCGTCAGCAAGCCGGGCTTTTTCGAGGCGACCCACAAGCCGCCGGCGGAAAAGCGCCTGCGGCGCGATATCGCGCACGACGTTTCGCGCATAATAAAAAACCCTTGCCGTCGTTCGTTGTATGGTGGCCATGGTTTCACTTGATCAAAACGAACGCGCGGTCGCGATACGTTGGCGCCCCGGCCCCCTACACCATGGTCCCGTGCATCTTGCAAGCCCGGGCCATCATCGACG
>NZ_JBFULQ010000817.1:0-1838 GCF_054049815.1 Mesorhizobium sp. P5_C1
TCGATACGGGTGATTCAACGCGCCATGGAACTCGGCATTACCTTGATCGACACGGCCGAAGCCTATGGGCATGGCCATGCCGAGCAGGTTGTCGGCAAGGCGCTCGCCGGCAACCGGGAAAAAGCGGTGATCGCGACCAAGGTTGCCCCGAACCATCTYGAACCCGCGGCGCTCGAGGCGGCGCTCGACGGCTCGCTGAGACGGATGCAGACGGACTATGTGGACATCTATTTCGTCCACTGGCCGAACGCGGACTTCCCGATTGGCCCGACCATGGAAATGATGGAACAGCTGCGGTCATCCGGGCGGATCAAGGCGGTCGGCGTTTCCAATTTCAGCACTGCTGAAATGAACAGCGCACGCCAGTATGGCGTCATCGACGTGCTCCAGCCTCCCTACAACATGCTGTGGCGCGAGGTTGAGGCGGAAACTCTGCCCTATTGCCGCAAGCACAATATCGGCGTCATGCCCTACAGTGGTCTTGCCCAGGGGCTGCTTACCGGCCTGCTCTCGCCGGATACCAAGTTCGTCGAGGGAGACGAGCGGCGCACCACCGTGCTGTTCCAGCCGGGCACCTACGAGCGAGCCGTCGCCGCTGTCGACGCCCTCAAGCCGATTGCGGCCAACTACGGCAAGACGGTGCCACAGCTTGCGATCCAGTGGCTTACCAGCAGGCCAGGCGTGAGTTCGCCGCTGGTCGGCGCACGTACTGTCAGGGAACTTGAGGAAAACATCGAGAGCGTAGGCTGGACGATTTCCGACGCGGACGTCGCCGCCATCGACAAGCATACCACGCCTATCTGGGCGGAAATCAAGGACAAGGGCGATATGTTTGGTTTTCGCGCCCGGCAGCGCCAGGAGCGGGAAGCGAAAAGGGCTTAAAGCGCGCCGCGTTGAAAGAATTCAGGCGATGCGCTTTTGCATGTCGTTGCCCCAAGACCGGGCCCAGTTCTGGGCGACATGCATTGAATCCGGCCGTGTCCTCCCAACACGCCACGGCGCGGCCAGTGCGTTTGCTGGCCGCGCCGCACCAGGGATGGTCAAACGGCTAATCCTTATACGGTAACCCGACGGCGGTGGTTGCCTTCAGGTGCCGGCGCATTGCTTCTTCCGCACGTTTTGCGTCGCGCGCAACGAGTGCCTCATAGATTGCCCTGTGATCTTCCGTCGCGAAGGACAGGGCATGAGGCATCAGATTGCTGACGCGCCGGCTCGCCGCCTGCCACCATCGCGACGAGTACATGAAGCGGTCGAGGATCCTGTTTTGGGTAGACCGGCAAATCTCCATGTGGAAGTCGAGGTCTAGCTTCAGATAGGCATCCGGATTGTCCTCGGTCGCGGACATGGCTGCCAGCAGTATGCCAAGACGCTCAAGGTTTTCCTTCGTCATATGCTTGGCAGCGATGGCGGCAATGGCAGGTTCGATGATAATTCGCGTCGCGTGTGCTTCCGCCAGCAGTTGCCGGATCTGCTCGGGCGGCAGCCAGTCGATGAGCAATGGACTGAGATAGTCCCATTCCTCGGCCGGACGCAGCACCACGCGCCGTCCCTGTGCGATCTCGATCATGTCGAGGGAAGCCAGAATCTTCAACGCTTCGCGCGCCACGGCGCGCGATACCCCGAATTCTTGCAGGATCTGTTGCTCCGACGGTCCTTGGCCCCCGGAAACACCGTCGGTGGCGATGCGACGCGCGAGCACGCCTGCCACCTGCTTGGGCAAAGTTTGAAGCTTGACCTCCATGGCATCCATCATTAACATCCACTTGTCTGATAAGCTTATAGGCAGATGGCTAGATATGCAGTCAACTATCTCATAAAAATGCTCACTAGCCTATAAC
>NZ_JBFULQ010000818.1:0-1825 GCF_054049815.1 Mesorhizobium sp. P5_C1
ATCGGACGGCAGTCCATTGCGGCGTTACGCTCTTCCCGGAATTTCTGCAGAGTTGCCGTGATGGTGCGGCCGCCTGGATCGCCATTTCACCGGGCAGGCCGGCGTGGCTGGAATTTTGCCAGCCACCGGCGGACGCGGAAAATACTGCGTGGTGACCTGAACCGCCTCGGCTGTCGCCTCATCGAACAGCAGCTCGATCAGTTTCAAGGCCTCGTCGAGGCCTGATGAAATGCCTCCACCGGTCAGTCGGTTGCCGGATCTGACGAAGCGGGCATGCGTCGTATCGACCTCGATCTTGGGGAAACTCTGCAGGCATTTGACGAACGCCCAATGGGTCGTGGCTTTGTGACCCTCGAGCAGCCCGGCGCGTGCGAGCAACAGCGCCCCCTCGCATACGGAGCAAACCCAGAGCGCATCCGCCGCTACCTGTCGGAGGTAGGCGAGAAAAGGCGAATTGGCATTCGACATGATTGCGCTCAACGCTTCCGGCGCACCGCCCGGGACCCAGAGGACATCGAGCGTTGGCGTTTCGGCAAAGCTGGCATGGGCTTCGAAACGCAACCCGTTCACGGTCGTGACCGGGCCACCATCGGCGGAGAGGATCTGGCAATCGAGCCCCTTCGCCGGGTCGACCCATTTGAACATCTCGTAAGGCCCGGTCACGTCGAGCAAGTCCACGCCGTCATAGACCGGAATTCCGAGTTTCATGGCCTCCCCCTCTTCCTGCTTCCGCAAATCACTATGCAGCAGCAGGCCCCGGTTTAGCCAACGCGATCGCCGCTTTTCGGATCGAACAGATGCAGCGACGCCGGGTCGGCCGACAGCCGTACCACGTCGCCGGGCTTCACGCCGGCGCGGCCCATGGCGAAGACACAAAGCTGCTGGCCAGCCAGCTTGACGTAGAACTGCGTCGAAAGCCCGAGCGGCTCCACCACCCCCACCTCGCCCTGCAATTCGCCGTCATCGGCCAGCCTGATGTGCTCGGGCCGCAGACCGACGGTGATTACGTCACCGTCCTTCAGCGGCAGGCCATCCGGCAGGCGCAACGCCTGGCCATCGGCCAGCACGGCCTCCGAGGTACCGCCCTTGCGAACGGTCGCAGGCAGGAAATTCATACCAGGTGAGCCGATGAAGCCGGCGACGAACATGTTGGCCGGCCGGTCATAGAGATCCAGCGGCGCGCCGACTTGCTGGATCAGCCCGTCATGCATGACGACGATCCTGTCGGCCATGGTCATGGCCTCGATCTGGTCGTGGGTGACGTAGACCGAAGTGGTCTTCAACTGCTGGTGCAGCGCCTTGATCTCGGCACGCATATGGACGCGCAGCTTGGCGTCGAGGTTCGACAGCGGCTCATCGAACAGAAACACCTTGGGATCGCGCACGATGGCGCGGCCCATGGCGACGCGCTGGCGCTGGCCGCCGGACAACTGCCGCGGCAGGCGCTGCAGGAAAGTGTCGAGCCCGAGCCGCTTGGCCGCACCGTCCACCCGCGCGTCGATCGCCGGCTTCTCGGCCTTGCGCAGCATCAGGCTGAAACCCATGTTCTTCGATACATCCATATGCGGGTAGAGCGCGTAGGACTGGAACACCATGGCGATGTCGCGGTCCTTCGGTGCGACGTCGTTGACCAGCCGCTCGCCGATGCGGATCTCGCCGCCGGAAGCCTCCTCCAACCCGGCGATCATGCGCAAAAGCGTGGACTTGCCACAGCCTGACGGACCGACCAGGACGACGAACTCGCCATCGGCGATTTCAAGGTCGACCGCGTGCAGGACACGGACAGTGCCATAATCCTTGCGGACCTTATCGAGCGTAACAGAGG
>NZ_JBFULQ010000819.1:0-1818 GCF_054049815.1 Mesorhizobium sp. P5_C1
ATCGTGGGCCCCGCCCTAGTCCAGGTTTACCGTAACCGAAACCCGGCGATTGGTGGAGCTGCCAGTTTGAATATTTTCAGGCACCAACGGCTCAAAAGTTCCCGCGCCCCGAACCAGCAGCAGTTCCGGAGGGACGCCGCGCTTGTTGAGAAGCGCGCGAACTGTCTCGGCGCGGGCGGCGCTGATCGACGCGTTGGCCGTCTCACGGCCAGTGGCGTCCGAATGCCCGGTTAACATGAACCGCGCTGTTACGCCTGACTTGCGGGCATTCTGGGCGAATTCCTTGATTTGATCCGCCAACCTGTCGAGAACCGGCACCTGCTCTGGTCCCGGCACAACTTTGCCGGACGAGAAGAAAATATCGGTCGTCTGGATGGCTTCTCTCAAATAATTAAGTTCTGCAAGGTTTAGCTCACGCAGCTGCGAGACATCCAGAACCACTCCGTCCGCCGAAAGTTGCTCGGAGGCGGCCTGCGCCCGAGTGATCCAGGCGGCAGGAGCCTCACCCACGACAACGATGCGACCTTGGACGATCGAAACCTGAACCGATTTCGGCGGGGTCAGCGACGCCGTCAGCCGCTTCACCACGAACTTCGGATCAAGGCTCTGATAGAATTGCCACTGTGAATGAACGCGGGCAGGATCAACCTCCGTTCCGGACAGCAGAGCTTGCGGGTCGGCGGCAAGCGGGTCTCTCAGGCCGGAAATGTAGAAATGTCCACCCCTCGCTGTTTGTTGGGCGACGATGATTCCCGGTTGAGCCTCAAGTCGCGACACATAATATTGCCAGTGCTCTGCCGCTCGTGCGTCGGGGCTCACATCACGAACCTTGGAGATGTCGAATTCCGGTCCGCCTGCCGAAAGCTGTCGGGCTGCTGCGCGCGCCTTGTCTATCCAGGTGTCGGGAGCCTCACCCTCGGCAACGATGCGATCATTGACGATTGAAAGTCGTACTGTATCCGGCGGATACAGCGACGCTGTCAGCCGCTTCAACACGAACTCCGGCTCAAGGCTCTGATAGAATTGCCACTGCGAATGAACCCGGGCGGGATCGACCTGCGTTCCGGACAGCAGCGACTGCGGGTCGGCGGCAAGCGGGTCTCTCAGGCCGGCAATATAGAATTGGCCATCGCGTATCTTTTGATCTGCAACGATGATGCCCGGCTGGGTCCCCAGTCGCGACACATAGGCCTGCCAGCGCTCCGCCTCGCGTGCTTCGGGGCTTACATCGCGGACTCTGGAGATATCGAAGACCGGCCCGCCTGCCGAAAGCTGCTGGGCCGCGGCCTGCGCCCGGTTGATCCACGTGTCGGGAGCTTCACCCTCGGCAACGATGCGATCATTGACGATCGAAAGCCGTATCGAATCCGGCGGAGCCAGCGACGCCGTCAGGCGCTTCAACACGAACTCCGGCTCAAGGCTCTGATAGAATTGCCACTGCGAATGAACCCGGGCGGGATCTACCTGCGTTCCGGACAGCAGCGACTGCGGGTCGGCGGCAAGTGGGTCTCTGAGGCCGGCAATATAGAATTGGCCATCGCGTATCTTCTGATCTGCAACGATGATGCCCGGTTGGGCCCCCAGTCGCGACACATAGGCCTGCCAGCGCTCCGCYKCGCGTGCTTCGGGGCTAACATCACGAACCTTGGAGATATCGAAGACCGGCCCGCCTGCCGAAAGTTGTTGGGCGGTGGCACGCGCCCGGTCGATCCACGTGTCGGGAGCCTCACCCTCGGCAACGATGCGACCGTTGACGATCGAAAGCCGTATCGAATCCGGCGGAGCCAGCGACGCCGTCAGGCGCTTCAACACGAACTC
>NZ_JBFULQ010000820.1:0-1815 GCF_054049815.1 Mesorhizobium sp. P5_C1
GCGACATGGCTTCGTTGCTCGCGGAAAGTGACTGGTGATAGGCTGTATTGCCGGCAGCGGAGGATTCGAGCCTTGAGTATGGGGAGCTCCCAGCCGAAGCTGGAAGGACAAGAGACCGACGAGAGCCACTACCAGGTTTTTGTCGACGATCATTTTCATTATCGCGATGAGAGCCACCGTTACCTCGACGGAAAATTTCCAACCTACGATGAGGCTGTGGAGCGGTGCCGCGCCATCGTCGACAGCGAACTGGAAGATGCTTTCAAACCCGGAGCGACTGCCGAAGAGCTGTTTGAGAAATACAGTTTGTTTGGCTCGGATCCGTTCATAAAGACACCGCCGGGGCTGCGGGTTGATCCGCCTTTCTCCGCTTGGAATTATGCATTGGAGCGGTGTGAAATGCTGGCTCGCGTCTCGACTGTTCCAAAAAGCTGATTGCGCGCGGCGTCTGATCCACCATCGGGTCTGTTTCTTGCCGATTGGCAAATTCATGCTATATATCTGCCAATAGTGAGGACGCAAAATGCAGCTTCAGCCCATAGTCACCACGCCGGCCGCGGTTGGAAGCGCCATTTCGGATGAAGAGGCGGGCGCGCTGGCGCGCACCACCGTCAACCTGTTCAAGGCCTGGAACCTCACCGACCTGGAGGCCTGCATCCTGCTCGGCGGCATGTCGGCGCGCACATGGGCACGTTGGAAGACTGGGGCACGCTGGAAGGAGGGCGGCATAGGCAGGATCGACCGCGACCTGCGCACCCGCATGGCGCATCTGATGGGCATCCACAAAGGCCTGCGCTATCTCTTTACGGAGCCGGCGCGCGGCTATGCCTGGATCCGCAAGCCCAATGCCACTTTCGGCGGCAAGTCGGCGCTCGACCTGATGCTGCGCGGCGAAATCTCCGACCTTGCCGCGATGCGCGAATGGCTCGATGCGGAGCGTGGTGCATGGTGAGTGGGCTTGCGGTTCGGCGCCGCGTCCACTGGCACCAGAGCTTCCGCATCATCCGCTCCATCCATCCGCCCATCGACCTCTTCGAGGACATTGCCGACCCGCGCGACTGGGAGGCGCTGGCCGCGGTCGAGGCGAAGACCAACCCGCGCATCAGGCTCGAGATCGGCGACCTTGGCAAGGTGGCGGCCACAAGGCGGGTCTCCGGCCCTGGCGCCAGCTTCGTGATGGCGCCCTTCGTGCATTGTTCGACCCTGCGGCCCGGTCGGTTCTCGGATGGCAGCTATGGGATCTACTATGCCGGCGACAGCGAAGAGGTGGCGCTCGCCGAGACCATTCACCACCACCAGAAATTCATGCGCGCCACCAACGAGGATCCGGGCTGGACGGCGGATTTCCGCGTGCTGATCGGCAGCGTCGACCGCGACCTCGACGAGGTGAACGCGGTGCCCGGCGTGCTCGATCCCGGCGACTACACCGCCTCGCAAGTGGAGGGGCGGGCGCTGCGGGCGACCGGCAGCGACGGGCTGGTGTGGAACAGCGTGCGAATGCCGGGCGGCGGCTGCATCGGCATCTTCTGGCCGGACGCCATCACCATTCCGGTCCAGGGCCGGCATTACAGCTATCACTGGGACGGCGCCCGCGTGGATTTCGTGCGCGAGCACGATACGGGCAAGGTGCTGGCCGTCACCTGATGGCTGGCGAGAGCGGATTGCATCCGCGGTGAAGACCCACTTGGTTGCAACCGTCCGGAATCCCGCTTTACAGGTCGCGGGAGAGTCGATATCCATAAATCCAAGGATTCGGATATATGGATAAAAAAGGCACGTTGAACGCGCTGGCGGCCCTTGGCCAGGAGACGCGGC
>NZ_JBFULQ010000821.1:0-1812 GCF_054049815.1 Mesorhizobium sp. P5_C1
GCATTATTTATGCCTCGCTGCCCGGTCATGCCTAGATGCCTAGACGACCAAGCATCTTATTGATTATTTACGTCTTTCGGCCTTCTTGCAAAACCACCGCAAGGTGCCGGCAGTTGTAGGCGCCTATCTCGCGCACCAGCGCCTCGAACGGCCTGCCCATCCCGCCGTCAGTCCCCCAAGCTGAGCAGTGTCGATGGATCGGCCGTTACCGGTGGCGCGAAGAAGGTCAGCCGCACTGCTTCCATAAGCAGTTGCGGCGGGGCCATCTCGCCTGCCAGTTCGACGATGCGCCCTTGCAGCTCCTTCATCCTGTCCGGGTTCGCCGCAGCGAGATCGTGAGCTTCGGATTTGTCGGCGGCGAGGTTGAAAAGCTCCGCCTTCGGCGGCAGTGAGGCCTTCCACACAAGCTTCCAGTCGCCTTTGCGAACGGCTCCGGCCAGAGGATCGACGTTGTAGACCACTTCGGCGCGGGGAGACGGCTTTCCCTCGCTCAGGGCGTCCCAGACATTCATGCCGTCCAGTGGCTTGTTCTTCTCCAGCTTGGCTTCGGCGACGGCGGCAAGCGTGGGATACATGTCCGTAACGTGGACCATGCCGTCGACAACGCCCGGCTTGATCTTGCCCGGCCAGTTGGCGAAGGCGGCGACCCTGGTGCCACCCTCGTAGAGTTTGCCCTTGCCGCCACGATAAGGTCCGTTGCTGGCGGGCAGTGTGCCCCCGACTTTCGAATCGCCAGCAAACAGCGAGTCTTTCACGCCACCATTGTCGCTGTGGAAGACGATGATGGTGTTGTCGCGCATGCCTTTCTTTTCGAGCGCCGCAACCACCTTGCCGACGCCGTCGTCCATCACCGAGATCATCGCTGCATATTTGCGCCGGTTCTCGTCTGCGATGCCCTTGAAGCGGTCGAGATACTCCTGCGGCGCCTGGAAGGGCGTGTGCGGCGCGGTGAAGGCCAGGTAGAGGAATAGMGGGCTCTTGCCCTCGTGGCGCTCGACAACTCGCACGGCCTCGTTGCCGAACAGCGTGTTGTCGAAGCCGGTTTCGTTGAGCGGCTTGTTGTTGCGATACCAGTCCTTCACGCCGTGGGAGGAATGCTTAAAGTGGTCGATCTCTCCGACCAGCGCGCCGTAGAAATAGTCGAACCCGCGCTGCCGCGGCCAGAACTCTGGCTTGGCATGGCCGAGATGCCATTTGCCGACCATGGCCGTCTTGTAGCCGGCGTCTTTCAGAACCTGCGGCAAGAGGTACTCATCGACCGGAAGCCCGTAGGTGCCCGCTGCCGGTATGACGCCCGTCTGTAGTCCGTATCGCAGAGGATAGCGGCCGGTCATTAATGCCGCGCGCGTTGGTGTGCACATAGGCAGGGCGTAGAACTGGTCGAAGCGAGCTCCGCCCTCGGCGAGCTTGTCGAGGTTTGGCGTCTTGATATCGGAACCGTTGAAGCCGGCATCCCCCCAGCCCATGTCGTCAGCGACGACGTAGACGATGTTGGGGAGCGCCGGCTGGGCGGCCGCAGGCTGAACCCAGGCAAGGCCAGCGAGCACGCCCGAAAGGCCAACCGGTGTAGCCAGTCGCGACGCCGCTGCCGCCGTGCCGGCCATCAATGCGTCTCGCCGCGTGATTTTGTTGCTGATGCCGGCTTCAGCCGGGAAGTCTCGATCGTTGCTCATGTTTTGCCCCTGCTCTGCTAAACCAAATCATGCGTTCAAAACCCTGCGCGCCAAATATGCTGGCGCCGATCATTTCCCCGGTACCCAAAGCGGCAGGGCAGCGGTCAGGACGCGCCACACTGCAGCATAGCCCCGACAG
>NZ_JBFULQ010000822.1:0-1808 GCF_054049815.1 Mesorhizobium sp. P5_C1
GTGGAGCGCCGTTAACTGGGGCTACCAGGAACAAGTGAGCGGCGGCCCTGTTTCAGAGGACAGGAGGAAGAGCAATGCCAAACAAAACCAAAGAACCGCCGCTGAAGCCAGATCCGCGGAAGACGCCTGTCCGTCCCGACAAGGAWGCATCGCCRGAGCCKGAACATGTCGATCCGCCACCGCGAGACGTGMGAGAGGCMCCGGCRCCMAATCCAAATGGCAACAAGAAACCCTAACGTCCGGCTCCCAGCGYTACGTGCCCGCTGCCTGACGGTGGCGGGCTTTTTCATTCAGGCGGGTTTGGAAAATCCGGCGTGCCTTCTGGCCAGGCCCGACGCGAGTCCGCCAAGGGCGCTGCCTCACGGTGTCGGATTTCAGCGTTGGCGAGCCCTGCCGTTAGTTAGCCCCGTTGAGGAGCCGCCCACCGATGAGGACATATTGCTTCTAACGGAAACAAGACCGGAGCTTTCGCATTGTGGCAACGCAATTCCGCAGCCTGTTGCGCATTTGCTACATGGAAAGTGGACCAATCGGATTACATTAGCCTAGGCGAATGAGTCCACTGGGCTGGGGTGTTCACATGAAAAGCTTGCTCCTTGCGTCGTTTGCGGTGTTCGCGTTTGGCGGATCAGCCGCTTGGGCAGCCGACCCTCTGATCCCCATGGCCGACGCGCCGGTGGCGTCCTGGACGGGCTGCTACGTCGGCGGCAATGTCGGTGGCGGCTGGTCCCATGTCGACCAGACGCAGGTGGGCAAGGTCGACGGCACGGTCTTGCCGGACACCGACTTTGGATCCGGCAGCGGCAGCGGTTTTATCGGTGGAGCCCAACTCGGCTGTGACTACCAGATGGACCGCTGGGTGTTCGGCGTCCAGGGCATGTTTGATTTCGGCGACATCAAGGGCAGCCACGCCATTACAGCATTCCCGACCTTCGATGTGGAAGACAAGGTCAAGGACCTTTTCACGTTCACCGGCAGGGCAGGTTATCTCTTTGATCCGGCCGTGCTGGGTTACGTCAAGGCCGGCGGCGCCTGGGCTCGCGTGGATAGTGTCGTCCACGGCACGGTGCCGTCTCCCTTTCTGTCGGAAACCGCTGACTATGACCGGCTGGGCTGGACTGTCGGTGTCGGCGCCGAGTGGAAATTCGCTAGGAACTGGTCGGCCTTTGGCGAATATAACTACATTGGTTTCGGCAAGAACGACGTGAATTACTCGGCGGCGCCGGGGACCGTTGGGGAGGCAGACGTCGTTTCTACGAAACTTACCGTACAGCAGGTGGTTGTCGGCGTGAATTACAGGTTCTGATAACCCGGCGCCATGTCGTCAAAATTGCGTCCTTCGCGGATGCTCCAAGCCCGTTGCCGATGGTCTCGGGCTTTCTTATCTTGTGGCAGAAAAGTCACGCAGCTTGAATATGCAGAGCTTCAACCGGCGCGAGCTTATTGTCCAGCTAAGCGAGGCGTACCGTCTTTTTGCGGGCAAAGTGGGGCTGCCCGACCTCCTCCCGAACTAGCGCCCGCTGCTTTCCCTGGCAGCGGGCTTTTTCATTGCCGATCGTGGGTTTCTTTGAAGCCGCAGATCTTGCAACGATAAGCATGGTCTGGCTCCTCCACGGAAAGGAGCCAAGTGATAGCGCCGCGTTCAAGCCAGCAGATTGGGCAGGAGTAATCGCTTCCATACTTCGGCTTGTAACTTTTTTAGGCGCTCGGCCGCCATATCTGACCCCTTGAGATGCTCGGACAACTCAGCCAGACTTTTGTAGGCTTCCGCGATTTAGTGTTTCTCCGTCCTCAGCTTGGGCGTGTGC
>NZ_JBFULQ010000823.1:0-1806 GCF_054049815.1 Mesorhizobium sp. P5_C1
GCGCTGCACCGACAGTGACCGACCGTATGGCACCGATGGTGTTCATCTGTGCTGCGCCGACTGTTCGCGTCTCGGCGGCGCCAACCGTATCGATGCGAGCCGCCCCCACTGTAATCGTCTGGACAATCCCCACCGTCTGCGTGTGATTGGCGTCGATGTTCTCCGTCGAGTTCGACACGACATGGATGGTCTCGTTGGCCATGACCGTCAGCGAACGGTTGGCGCCCACCGTCTCGGTGTCGTTCGAGCCGATATTCGTGGTCTGGTCGACGCCGACCTTGACCGTCTTGTTGTTGCCGACGTCCTCGTCGAGGTTGTGGCCGACGGAGTGCTTGGCATCGTGGTCGATGCGGTCGGACTGGTCGTGCTGGACGAGCTTGGTGCGGTCGTGCTTGATCAGAAGGTTGTGGTCCTTCTGCGCCTGGAAATTGACCAGTTCGGAGCCGGCTTTGTCCTCGAACATCAGCTCATTGTAGCCGCCGCCTCCTTTGGAGGAGTCCGACTTCCAGCCGGATTGCGTGGCGCTGCCCGGCAGACCGTAAGGCGGCATCTGGGAGGCGTTGTAGACCCTGCCGGTGATGATCGGCAGATCCGGGTCACCCTCGATGAAATCGACGATCACCTCCTGGCCGATGCGCGGTATCTGGATGAACCCCCAGCCGCTGCCGGCCCAGGTCTGCGAGACGCGCACGAAGCAGGAACTGTTCTCATCCTTCTTGCCCAGACGATCCCAATGGAACTGGACCTTCACGCGGGCATATTTGTCGGTGAATATTTCCTCGCCGGATGGTCCGACCACCGTCGCGGTCTGCGGCCCGCGCATGATTGGCCGTGGCGTGATGCGTGACGGGCGATAGGCCACGGCGGTCGGCGCCACGCCGAGGATCACCTGGAAGTTCTCGCTGTCGACGTCGGCAAGGGCTCTGTAGCCCGGGTCGAACAGCCTGTATTCGGCGCTGACCACCAGATATTCCTGGTTCTGGTCCTCTCGTGGAAAACCGTCCAGCGTGAACGTGCAGCCCGAATAGAGGCCGCGCACGGTGCCGACAGCGGCGATGCGCTGGTGCACGGCCTGGATTTCCTCGCGGCGGATCGCGGCCAGGCTGTCGCCCCGGCCCACTTCGAGATGCGCACCGGGCTGGCGGTAGTTCTCGCCCGCGGCCAGCTTGTGGCTGAACGGCTGGGCCGACTTGGCCATCAGGTCGGCGCCCGGCTTCTTGAAATCATAATCGGTGTGGGCATAGGCGCCCGGGCGCACCGAACTGCCCGGTATCCATTCGGTGATGTATTCTACATCGCGCCGGGAACCCTGACCTTCAAAATGATAGGGCACTTTCTCGTAGCCCGGCGCAGGCTTCAGCTTGCTCATCGCATCGACTAGGACAAGCGTGTGCTTACCCTCGTCATGCTCGAAGAAATACAGGATGCCTTCATGCTCGAGCAGTCGCTGTACGAAATCCAGATCGGTCTCGTCATACTGCACGCAGTATTCGCGCGGYGGGTAGGATCCCTGCAGGCGCAGATCGAATTCCGCCACGCTGTATTTCTTGAAGATGTCCTTGACGATGTCGACGACGCTCTTGTTCTGGAAAATACGGCAATCGGTGGTGTTGCCGAGAAACCAGAGCCACGGCCTCACGACCGCTTCGTAATAGGCCAGCCGGTCCTCGATGCGGGTGAGCCGGAACTCGGACACGATGCCGCTGAACCAGCGTTTCGGATCGGATTCACCTTCGACCGAGACCGGACCACCCAGCATCTTCAGCGGATCGATATTGGGGTCCGTGCTTACGAACCCGGCCGTAT
>NZ_JBFULQ010000824.1:0-1800 GCF_054049815.1 Mesorhizobium sp. P5_C1
TCATTATTGTATCCATCAGATAGATTATCGGTCCGAGGCTTGATCGATGTCAAGTATGCCGTCGCAAAATAGCGTCGCTGCAGGCCGGTTGACATTTCCAAAAAAAATCACATGATAAAGAACCATCGGTGATAATAATGAACCAATGACGCCGATGAACTCTAGAAGGGGAAGTTGGATGTCAAAGGAACAAACCTCGGCTGATCGTGGGCTGCGGGCAGGGACACTGGGAGCAGCGGCCATCACGTTGATGGTGGTGTCTGCCGTGGCCCCGCTCACAAATATGGCGGGCGTCTTGCCCGTCGCCATTCTCTTCGGCAACGGCACGGCGATCGTCCCGGCCTTCATGCTGATGATGATACTGGTACTGATTTTCTCGGTGGGCTACGTGACGATGGCCCGCCATGTGCACAATGCGGCTTCGTTCTACACCCTGATTACAAGAGGACTAGGAAAGACCGCCGGCGGAGCGGCCGCCATTGTGGCGCTTCTCGGCTACAATTGCATGCAGATCGGCATGTCGGGGATGTTCGGCCCTGTCTGCACCGATCTGGTCAAGACATTCACCGGTGTCACGGTGCCGTGGTGGGCATTCAGTCTTTGCGCGTCGGCTTTGATCGGGATCCTTGCCTATCGACGCATAGACCTTTCCGCGAAGGTGCTCGGTATTCTCGTCATCGCCGAATTCGCGGTGGTTTTGATCCTTGACCTGATGATCGTCTACAAAGGCGTTCCTGGTGGGTTCAATCTCGCCCCGCTTTCGCTGTCGGGTATGCCAAGCACGTCCGCACTGGGTGTCACATTCGTGTTTGCCTTCGGCTGCTACATCGGCATTGAAGCCACAACCCTCTACAGTGATGAGGCGAAAGATCCGAAGCGGACCATTCCGCTCGCCACATACGCGGCAGTCCTCCTGATCGGCGTTTTCTATTCCATCTCGACCATCTGGATCGTCGAGGCTGCGGGCACGTCAACGATTGTCACCCAGCTGCAGAACATCGGCGACCCGATCCAGTTCGTGTTCAACATCGCAAATCAATATGTCGGCAACTGGCTGGCTGTGTTGATGCGCGTGTTGTTCGTGACCAGTGTTTTCGCTTGCCTGCTGGCCTTCCACAATCATGTCGCCCGGTATTTCTACTTCCTCGGCAAAGAAGGTCTTGTGCCGGCCTGGCTCGGCCGCACTCATGACACCTATCAGAGTCCTCATCGCGCCACGATCGTGCAGACGGTTATCGCACTCGCGGTGATCTCGGTCTTCGCCATCGCAGGCCTCGATCCGCTACTTACCCTGTTCGCATGGATCGCGAACGTGGCCGTCATATGCATCATCCTTCTGATGCTCGCGGTCTGCCTCGCAGTCATAGCATTCTTCAACAAGAACCCGGAACTGGAACCGAACCAGCCGATCAAGACGAAGATCATGCCTGCTCTTGCTGCTGTAGGCTTTGCTGCCGTGGCATACTTCGGCATTAGCGGTTTCGACATCCTCACGGGCACTCCGGGCCCGTTGGCTGTCGCGCTGCCGTCCACGATCCTGGTGGCTGCCGTCATCGGGGCGGTGAGGGCAATGATGCGGCCTGGAGCCGTCGCTCGGTTAAACGCCGACAGAGTGTAACAACTTCAAGACAAGACGAGAGGGCTCGCCTAATCGGCTGGCCCTTTCGACCTCAATCGCGCCGCCTGCCAGCCCAGGTGCGACCGAGCCCTGATTGGTTCCAAACGTGACGGTTGGCAACGCTACCAGATTAGAATTTTCGCGGAACGGAGGTTTCGAAAATGGCCCAGGCACCGATACAC
>NZ_JBFULQ010000825.1:0-1793 GCF_054049815.1 Mesorhizobium sp. P5_C1
GAGTGGCCCCCGTGCTGGACTCGGCGATGTCCAGGCCTTGCGGGACTTAGCCACCCTGCGAGGTTTCATCGCCTCACGAACGATTTTCTTTCTCTTCGACCTCCCTTTCGGGCCAATCTTCGTGGGCCTGCTTTATTTCATCCACCCGTTGCTCTTCCTTGTAACGGTCGTTGGAGCGGTTCTCATGGTTTCCATCGCCGTGCTGAACCAGGTCGCGAGTTCGCAGCCTGGCAAGGAGGCGGCGGAGAGTCTCGGCGCGGCAATGAATTCGGCGCAGGCCTTTGCGCGAAACTTCGAAACGGTCCGCGCACTCGGCATGGTGTCCAATGCGATAGAGTTCTGGGGCAGCCGTTTTGCCGGCTCCCTGCACGCCTCCGATGGGCTCGCTCGCACCAACGCATTTTACGGCGGTGTGTCCCGCACCACACGATCGGTACTGCAAATCGCGATATTGGGCGTCGGTGCTTATCTGGTCCTCCACAACGAGATAACCGCCGGTATGATTTTTGCGTCGTCGATGATTTCGGCGCGCGCATTGCAGCCGCTTGATCAGATCATTGGAAGTTGGCGGCAGGTCATCGACGCCAATCTTGCGTGGAAGCGACTTTCAGCTGTCCAATCGAGGCCACGACCAAAAGAAAATGTTGCCTTGCCAACGCCTGAAGGGGCGTTGAGCGCAGATCAAATAGTCTACTATCTTCCGGGTTCTGCCGACAGCTCGCTGCCGCTGATAAAGCGCTTGACCTTTGAAGTCGCCGCTGGCGAGACAGTCGCGATCGTCGGCCCAAGCCAGGCTGGAAAATCGACGCTGGCGCGCCTCATAGTCGGCGCCATTGAGCCGCGTTCCGGGGTAATCCGCATCGATGGCGGCGATATTCGAAACTGGGATCCGGAGGAACTCGGCCGTCATATTGGCTACCTTCCGCAGGATGTGGAACTCTTCCCTGGAACCATCGGCCAGAACATTGCGCGTTTTGAACCGGATGCGCTTGATGAGAAATTAATTCAAGCAGCCCAACGAGCCCAAGTGCATGAGCTCATCCTGGGTCAAAGGGATGGATATTCGACGGTGATCGGCCCGACCGGCGTTCGACTCTCGGGGGGCGAGCGTCAGCGCATTGGACTTGCGCGTGCGTTTTACGGCGATCCCAAGGTACTGGTTCTAGACGAGCCCAATGCAAATCTTGATACCGACGGCGAAGCCGCACTTGAGCGGGCGATCCTCCAGGCGCGTGCACGAAAAACGACCGTCCTCGTCATAACCCATCGGCCTTCGCTCGCAGCCAAATGCGATCGCATCCTCATGCTGCGCAATGGCCAGGTCGAGATCTACGGATTGACCAAGGACGTGCTCGAGCGACTTGCCGAGCGACGGGGCCAAGCAGCGACGGCCGCGGCCGCTCAGTCGCATGATAACGAAGGAGTGGTGCCTTTCCCGTCACCTGCTCGCGTGGAGGTAAAGGTCGCGAATGACGGTTCCTAGCCAACCCATTCAGAGGGACGCCAAGACGTATCGCTGGCAACGCAACGTCGACACCCGCACAGATCGGATCACGCTGATGGGGTATGGAAGCRTGGCGGTTTTCTTGCTCGGCTTCGGATTCTGGGCGGCTATGGCACCAATTGCTGGAGCGACGATCGCGCCAGGTGTGGTCGCAGCAGCAGGGCAGAATGTGATGATCCAGCACCTCGAAGGAGGTGTTGTCGGGAGCATCAAGGTCCGGGAGGGCGACAGAGTCTCAAGAGGCCAGGCCCTGATCGTGCTCGATCCGACGGTGGCGCAGTCCCAGCTC
>NZ_JBFULQ010000826.1:0-1793 GCF_054049815.1 Mesorhizobium sp. P5_C1
TCTTCAAGGTGTCGAAGGGAAAGTTCTTGAGGTAGCTCAACGACGAATAGTATGTGCCGAAATCGTCGAGCGAAATTCGTATCCCCAAGACGTTCAGGGTATTCAACGTGTCGATATTGTCGATCGTCTTCTCAAGAAGAACGGTCTCGGTTATCTCTAGTTCAAGTCTGTCGGCCCGGATTCCAACTGCGTCGATGATCTGGGCGACCGTGTCCGTCAGCGTACCGCTGAGGAACTGAGCTGGCGAGAGGTTCACTGCGACTGTCAGCGAAGAAGGCCACTTCAAGGCCTGCCGACAGGCTTGCTCGAGCACCCATCGTCCAATCTCATCCATCAGACCGTCGGCTTCGGCGATCGGTATGAACACGCTGGGTGGAATGGTTCCGACGTCGGGATGCCGCCACCGCAGCAGCGCTTCGAAACCGATCGTCGACGAGGGAGGCCGAATGAGCGGCTGATACTCCAGATAAAGCTCGCCTCGCTCCAGCGCGGTTCGAAGGCTGCGCCTCAGGTTCTCGCGTTGTTCCAGCAAGAGCAGCATCGAACGGTTGAATGTTCGAGCGCAGCCGCGTCCATCTGTCTTGGCAGCGTAAAGAGCAATGTCAGCGGCTTTCATCAGCTGCTCGCCATCGGTCCCGTGCTCGGGCCCGAAAGCAATTCCGATACTCGAGCCGACGAAGACGGGAATGCCGTTGATGACGAACGGTTGCTTGAATGCGTCGACCAGCGACCCGGCGAGGCGCTCAGCCTCGGCTGGCTGCTCTTTTCCCAATTGGATGACAGCGAACTCGTCGCCGGCATACCGGTACGCGGACTCACCATCCTGCAGCGCGTCGCGGATACGACCCGCCGCGAGCTGAAGAAGCGTATCGCCTGCCCCATGGCCGAGCGTGTCGTTGACCGCTTTGAAATCGTCCAGGTCGATTTGCAGCAGGGCAGCTTTCGGCTTTGGTCCGCCGAGGGCCACCATTGCTTGCTGCAGCCGCTCGCCGAATCGCCGTCGATTCTGCAGTCCGGTCAGCGCGTCGTGCGTTGCCTGATGGAGCAGAATTACATGCTCTTGCTCCTCCGCAACGCTCCGCCCGCCATGGTCCCTTGATTCGATGATTCCGGCACCATTTGCAGTGCTGAAGACAAAGACCGACCGGGGCGCTCCGCCCGATGATCGCGGCAGGTCGAGGCTTGCCGGAGGGCCACCCTGGAACACACGAAGAAATTCGTCGCGATACTTCGCATCGAGAAAGCTCGGGTAGATCTCCCAGACGGCGGCGCCCAGCGCCACCGCGGCTCCGTACACGCCTTTGAGCCTTGTTGCGTAGTGCGTCAGCCGGAAGTCGCGGTCATAGAACGACAAAAGTTCGGTCGTGTTCGCCAAAAGGTCAAAGAGAACCCCTTCGCCGGCACGTGGAGCATCGACCGAGGAAGGCCCCTCGCTCTCCGTGCCGACGCCTGATGCCTCTGGGCGCAAGAGCCACCTCCATAAGCGATGCAGATTCGCGCCGCCCAGTCTAAAAATAGCATAAACGTCAAGCTTGGCAAACTTTCAACTCGCCGTCTTAACAAGCGCCGCAAGCAGCATAGTTGCCATAAATGCTCCGCTGTGATTGGCGGTAAATTGTCGATAACGATCAACAGTCACAGTTCGTTAACAGATCGTGAATTGACGGGAATCAGCTATGCGATTTGATAGCGCGATGGGCGCCTCAAGAAGATATTGTGGTCGATGATATCGTGGTCCATGAGGCCGCGTGGCCTTCCCAGCCCCCGGCCAAGCCTCTTTTGAGCCCGCCCCG
>NZ_JBFULQ010000827.1:0-1780 GCF_054049815.1 Mesorhizobium sp. P5_C1
CCCCCGGTTGCGGGCGAGAGGTTGAGGTCAGCATCGAGCGCATCACGGTTTATGCCGTAGAGGGCGTCGATTGCCACCGTGACCGCGCCGGCGTTGGTGGCGCTGGTGGGCGCCGCGGCAATGCCGAAATTGGCCGGCGTGGCACGCAGGAACAAGCCATTCGGGCCAGCTACGATTTCATAGGTGAAAAGCGAACCCGGCGTGCCGGGAATGCCTTCGACACTGAAGGTCCCGGCAATCGGCCCGCTAGTCGAGACGATGAGGGGGATATCGGTCGCCTGGGCGAATTGCGGCGTGCCCAAAAGGTTGACGATTATGATGTTGGCGCCGGCGACCGAAAACGCGCTGGCAATGAGTTGATCCGACTGCACCGTCTGCTGGTTGATGTCGAGGCTGATCGTGGCGCCGTTGAGGGTGAGACCGCCGAGCGTCGTCAAGACGTCGTTGGCTGCACCGTCCATCATGTCGATCCGCGAATTCGTCGCGATGATCGAACCTGGCATGGTGACGTTGCCGTTGATGAACAGCGTCGAGCCGTTGCCGAGGTTGAGTTGGTTGATGCCTTGCGTGCCGCCGCTGAAGCGGAGCGTGGAAGCGTCGGCCGAAAAATTATCGAAGCCGGCAAAGTTCTGGCTCTTGCCGCCGGCCGCGAGGTCGGTGCTGGTGACGGAACCATTGGCGGCCGTTCCGCTGAACAGGACCCSGTCGGCAAGGCTGAGCGGATCGACCGTGCCGGATCCGTTGATGATCAGCGTATTGGAGCCGAGGCCGGTGATGTTACCATCGATCTTGCCGCCGGTGAGTTCGACGTGGTCCGCGTCGATGCCGCCCTCGATGGTGCCGCCTGAAACTGAAACCTGGTCGAATCCAGCACCGCCGACAACATTGCCGGTGATGGTGCCGCCGGAGACCGCTGCGGTGTCATCGCCATCGTCGCCGGTTACGTTCCCAGTAATGGTGCCGCCGCTGACGGTTATCGTATCGTTGCCCGCCCCGCCGACAACATTGCCGGTGATGGCGCCCCCCACAACGTTGACCACGTCCGGCCGGGCCGAAAGCAGGATGTTGCCGGTAATGACGCCGCCCTGTTGGTTGATTGTGCTGGCACCCGCGTTGGTGAGATCGATTGCGGTGCCGCCAGTGCCGGTGATTGAACCGGCGTTCGTGATCGTGACCGAGCCCGCCGTGTTCGCGAGAATACCCGTTGCACCTGCGATCGAACCGGCATTATCCACGCCCGCTGCGCGGCCGGTGCCGGACACAAGCTCGACGCCGACCGTGGAGCCGCTTACCGTCGCGCTATCTTGCACCGTAACCGTAGTAGCCGAACCTGTGGCGGCGGAATCGTTGCGTGCGTAAATGCCCGAGCCGCCTTTTCCCGTCACCATGCCACTGGCGGTAATCGAAAGGGCACCGGTGCCTCCGTGGAGGGCACGGATGCCATAGGTTCCGCCGCTCACATCCGCTACTTCAATTGATAGTCCGGTGGCGTTGTTAAAAGTCTTGGCGTAGATGCCCCCACCATCCGTCCCCGTCACCGCTCCGGTGGTGGTAATTTCGAGCGCGCCGCCGCTACCGCGATGAATTGCGAGGATGCCGTATGCCCCACCGCTTACGTCCGCGGCCTCGATCGACAGGCCCGTAGCGTTGTCGTATGCCAACGCAAAGATGCCCCCAGCATCAATCCCCCCGTCACCGGACCGCTAGCGGTAATGGTGAGCGCGCCACTGCCGTGGTGTTCGGCGAAGATGCCAATGACGCCGCTCACATCGGCAACGTT
>NZ_JBFULQ010000828.1:0-1776 GCF_054049815.1 Mesorhizobium sp. P5_C1
GGTCCTTGTAGGCGCTGATCACGGCCACGAGCTGGCCGACGTCCAGCCGTCCCTGGATGACCAGATACCCGCCGATCATGTAGAACAGAAAGGGCGTGAGCTGCGCGAGAAAATTGTTGAGGAACTTTACCATGAATTTCCATTGGTAAAGGTCGAAGCGGATCTTGAAGATGAGCCCGAGCCGGGCAGCTATGTCGGCGCGCTCGTAGTTTGATGTATCGTGGACGTGGACCGCGCCGATGCCGTCGACAATTTCGCCAACCCGGCCCGAAAGCGCCCGCGCCGTCAACTGCCGCTCGCGCCCGAGCACGATCAGCCGCCGCCGCATTCGCGGGATGAGCACGATCTGGATCACCACGATCACGACCGCTATCATTCCGAGCCAGACGTTCTGGACCATGATGAACAGCATGGCCGTCAGCGCCTGGCCTCCGAGCAGTACCGGCTGCAGGAAGGCATCGCCGATGAAGCCGCCCAGCGGCTCCACCTCGTCCTTCACCATGGTCGCCACTTCGGCGGATTTCACCCGCTTGAAGTAAACCGGCGGAAACCGCAGCACACGATCGACCAGATCGAAGCGGATACGCCGCAGCATGCGTTCGCCGAGGCGGCCCTTGTAGGTGTTGATGTAGAGTTTGAACAGGCCGTTGATGACGACCAGCAAGAGGAACACAAGGCTCAGGGCAAACAGCGTCTCCTTGCGGTCGAGCTGAAAACCGGAGAAGAACTGGACCTCTCCAATGAACGGCAGGTTGTAGTGTAGCTTCATGAATGGCCGGGTCGCGCCGGGTTGCTCGAAGCCGCTTCCTTGGATCGGGCCGTTGACGATCAGCTTCGGCAGGTCGAAGGACATGAAATACGGGATCATCGAAAGCAAGACGATGATCAATATCCAGACCTGCTGCTTCTTGGTGTGCGTCCAGATATAGCGGGCTAGGCTGGGTTCCATATGCGACTGTGGACCTTCAGTTGGAAGGATGCAGGATGCAAGAGCACCTGCTGGCGAATGGCGGATCGGCGATTTCTTCGTCGCCAGCGACAAGCTCGAAGCTGCAGTGGACGGCGATTGTCCTGCGCTCGACTCCGTAAGGAACCTGTGAGGCGGCGCGTTCCAGCACGAGGCCCCAGTTGCGCGGCAGGCGCTGGCGGATCGGCGCCGATGGTCCGGACAGACGCAACAGGCTCTCTCCGGCACCGGGCAATGGCGAAGCGGCTTGCAGCATAATCACGTCCGCGAATCAAACGGCCTTGCGGGAGGCAAGATTGCGTTGTGTCGCCCGAAATCCCAACATACAAGACGAATATGATGGATGTTACGCAACCGCGCAATGCCGGCATGGACTGGCACGAGCAAGCCCTGGACCTCACGCGGGGAATTGCTGCCTATGTCAACAGCCCTCTCGTGGCAGGGCTGGCGCGCGTCGTCGCCAAGCATCCGGAGGCCGATATCGCCAATGCCTTCAACCACAAGCAGGTCGCCTGCAAGATGTGGGCGCGCGACAGGCTGTTCGAAAGCTTCGGCGGCCGGTTCGGCCGCATATGGGTTCTGGGTGGATGGTACGGCGTCTTGCCGGCGATGCTTCTCAACGACGCCCGCTTCGACATCGCGGCGGTCGATAGCATCGACATCGATCCCGAAGTCGCGCCGGTCGCCCGGACCCTCAACCGGGAAGCCGGCGACCGTTTCCGGGCGGTCACAGCGGATATGTACGCACTCGACTATGCGGCCGCGCGGCCCGATCTGACGGTCAATACGAGCTGCGAGCACATAGCCGA
>NZ_JBFULQ010000829.1:0-1776 GCF_054049815.1 Mesorhizobium sp. P5_C1
GGCTTGGCCTGTTCTCGGCCATGAGCGAGGGCGGCACGATGACAGCCGGCCAGCTCGCCAAAAGGACCGGCACGCAGGAACGGCTGGTCCGCGAATGGCTCTCGGCGCAGGCGGCAGCCGGCTATGTCGAATATGACGAAGCCGGCGACAGCTTCTACCTCAGCCCCGAGCAGGAGCAGGTCTTCGTCAACGAGGACAGCCCGGCCTTCATGGCCGGCGCGTTCGAGGTGGTCTCGACGCTGTGGCTGGATGAGGAGAAGGTCAGGCAGGCCTTCCGCTCCGGCAAGGGGCTCGGCTGGCACGATCACAGCGCTTGCCTGTTCCGCGGCACCGAACGTTTCTTCCGGCCGGGCTACAACGCCAATCTGATCGGCTCCTGGCTGCCGGCGCTCGACGGTGTCGTCGAGAAGCTGGAGCGCGGCATTGACGTCGCCGATGTCGGATGCGGCCACGGCGCCTCGACCGTGCTGATGGCCAAGGCCTTCCCGAACTCGCGCTTCACYGGCTTCGACTATCACGCCCCGTCGATCGAGCGCGCCCGGGCCGCGGCGAAGGAGGCCGGTGTTGCCGGCAACACCAGCTTCGAGGTGGCGCCGGCCAAGGATTTCCCCGGCACCTATGATCTTGTCGCCTTCTTCGACTGCCTGCACGACATGGGCGATCCGGAAGGCGCGGCCAAACATGTGCACAAGGCACTGAAGCCGGACGGCACCTGGATGATCGTCGAGCCCTTCGCCAACGACCAGCTTTCGGCGAACCTCAATCCGGTCGGCCGCATCTACTACGCCGCCTCGACCTTCATCTGCACGCCTGCCTCGCTGTCGCAGGAGGTTGGGCTGGGGCTCGGCGCACAGGCCGGCGAGGCAAGGCTGCGCAAGGTCGTATCCGGCGGCGGGTTCAAGCGGTTCCGCCGCGCCACCGAGACACCGTTCAATATGGTCCTCGAGGCACGCCGTTAAGGTGATGCGCACAAGAAGGCGACCCTCGACGTCAAGGGCTTTTGCAAGGGCGCACTCGTCAAGACCGGAGACCGGACCTTCTGCGTCGTCGGTGAATGGAACGACATGGACAGCCTAGCGGCGGCACGACCGCAGATGATCGGTTTGCTGGATACGATGCGCGGCATGCTGGAGGATCTCGGCGGCGACCTCGGCGTGACCGATCCCGTCTCGGGAACCGTCGTTGCCGACATCGGGTGAAGCGGCGGAGCCAAAAACCGAACGCCGCCGCAACCGAACGTCCGGCAATGCGCCTCGATCTCGGCACACGCAATGTCTACTTTAAGTTAGCGGGCAAGTCGGCCGTCGCAACCGGCCTGAGGCGCGAAGCAGACCCGCCTTTGCGCACGCCGTTCTACGCTGTAGCCTCTCCCTTTTTGAAAACTCTTCACTTCATAGGGCATATGGGCGCAGATCGGACTTGCCAGATCGGAGATGGAGAATGCCAGTTCAGCTGAAGTGAGATACGGACACGAAAACAATTTTCGGCAGCGAAAGTCGCCACCGAAACTACGCTAACGCCGCCGTTTGTATCCCCTACTCCCACTCAATTGTTTTTGACCCAGCTAGGTCATTGATCTAGCTGGGCTTTTTCTTTTTTGCCGCGCCGAAAACCGACGCATGGTCCGTCAAAAAGTCACGCTTTTGATTTTAAAGGGGAATTCGCCGCCAAAAATATTTTGAGGTTTCAGCATCAATCGGAGTCAATCGCGCTTTTCGGTCGACTTCAGGTGCCGATATGTCCTCGCCGCCAGAAACTGAAAAGTACCGTCACGCC
>NZ_JBFULQ010000830.1:0-1769 GCF_054049815.1 Mesorhizobium sp. P5_C1
GCGTTCACTTCTACGAATGCAAAAACTGCGGCGTACTCTTGAAGCCGTTAGCGGGTGATTGCTGCGTTTTCTGCTCATATGCCGATCTGCCATGCCCGCCGCTTCAGGAGAATAGCCAAGCCAACCGCACTAAAAGCCAGAAGCGCCCGCCGATGTGATCGGGCAACGTCGTCCGCGTTATGCGCATCGCCGCCGGCGAGGAGGCCGACGACATCAAACTGAGACGCTACCCGCCGGAGCTCTTCTGACAAAGGGCGACAAGTCCCTGGCAAGAGAGTATGTTGATTCCGGTGCAGGTCGCGGTTTTGCGTGGCCAGTCTCGCAGAACGACAGCACCGCTAAACCGCGACCTTACCGGACCTGGTCTGGAGGGAATGGTCATGGCAAGCTTTCATGTGATCGCAGGCGCCAGCGAAACGCTGGAACATACCAAAATTCGAAAAATCGGTGTTTCCGACCTTTTCGACGCGCTCAAACGGGGCGTCGACGATTTCATGGTCAAACCATCGCACATCGTTTTTCTCTGCCTGATCTATCCGCTCGTGGGTGTCGTGCTCGCCGCCTGGACTTCGGGCGCCAATGCGTTGCCGTTGTTGTTTCCGCTGGTCTCCGGTTTCGCGCTGATTGGCCCCTTCGCGGCGATCGGCCTCTATGAAATCAGCCGCAGGCGGGAAGTCGGTCTCGACACCTCCTGGAGACACGCTTTCGAGGTCAGGAATTCTCCGGCGCTGCCGGCCATCGCAGCGGTCGGAATCATGCTGTTTGCAATCTTCATCGCCTGGCTTTTGACGGCGCAGATGTTCTACCAATATCTTTTCGGCCCGGCGCCGCCGGAATCGATATCCGGCTTCATCAATGAAATATTTGCCACCGGCCGCGGCTGGACGCTGATCATCCTTGGGCACGTCATCGGCTTCGTCTTCGCAGTGGTGGTGTTGTGCACAACGGTCGTCGCCTTCCCATTGTTGCTCGACCGCGACGTCGGCGCCTACGAAGCCATCCACACCTCGGTGCGTGCGGTGCTGGCGAACCCGATCACCATGGCTGTCTGGGGACTGATCGTCGCCGTTGCCCTGATCATCGGCTCGCTGCCGGTGTTCGCCGGACTGGCCGTCGTATTGCCGATCCTCGGTCACGCCACCTGGCATGTCTACCGCAAGGTCGTGGAGTCGCCCGCCAGACCGGCGAGTTGAGGAAGGTTCTGCCGGACTGCACCGGCCGGGGTGCCGGTGCAGTTTGATCGAAGCCGTCAATAAGCCGGGTGGCTGAAGCTGGCCTGGTATGCGCCCATGGTCAAGCTGCGGAAATCCTTGCCGCTGACATGCACCAGCGTTCTATGGTCGCCGCCTTCGAAGTAGATATCGGCAGCATCGCCAAGGCTTTCATCGACAATCACCGGGACATCATAGGCTGCGCCGATCGGCGGGATGGCTCCGGTGTCGCAATCACCGAAGAGCGAAATCACCTCGTCTTCAGAGGCGAGTCCGAGACGTTTGTCCATGACGTCTTGCAACCTGCCAAGTTCGATCCTGTGGGTGCTTGGGACCACGGCCAGCGTGTAGCCAAGCTCGTGGTGAACGACCACGGATTTTGCCATGATGCTACCGGGCACATGCGCGGCTATGGCCGACTGCCGGCTTGTTGACGTGCGATGATGAGCGACGGTGTCGTAGGAAATACCCTTGCCGTCGATGAAGTCTTTCAGCCTGGTTGCGATCGTCATCTTGGCCTCCTTGCCGGAGTTCGCGACGCACGGGTTTGCGCGTCAG
>NZ_JBFULQ010000831.1:0-1768 GCF_054049815.1 Mesorhizobium sp. P5_C1
CGGCTAAAGCGCCAGAAGCAGCCAATCTGATGCGACTTCGCACATGATGGCAGTTCGCCGAAAGCGGAATGGCGGGCTCTGGGCGTCCGAAGGACGACAGCGGACGTTCTGCCTAGTCAGACCAAGGTCTGGAGCTGATCTCAAGGCCGCATATGCAATAAAGAAGAATCGAGCGACAATCATCCCGCAGAAATATGCGTTCGGCGATTAATTGTTCGCCAAGCCCGAAGGCGCAAATACCTATGGCTGCGCGTTTGTGAGTTCACGCCCTAGTTCGCCACGGAGAATGCAATGAGATTCCAATGGTGCAGCCAGTAATATTCGTTTTGTTCCGCGCGCGTGCCGTTCGGATTCCGAAAGATCGCGGCACAGGCCCTTGTGTCCCTGAAATAGAAACAATCCCGGTTGCCCTCGAAATGCGCATGCCCGCCGCTGTCGGCAACATCACCCCATGTGTAGGCATAGGTCGATCCATCTGCCGACGCTGTGACGCTCCACGGGACCCCGCTCTTGAAATCCTTCGCCTGCATAGTGCCGGCGTTCGTCGCGCCGTCCAGCACACGCCCGGCGATCGTATGGCCGAACATCAGCCGGTGCATCTCGTCGCCGTTCAGCCTGTCCGGCGATCTCGGATCGAAGTCGAACGGCAGCTCCGGAATACCGGCCTTGAGCAGCCCCTCCTGAAAGCGCATGACGTCCTCGAGCTTCATGTAGGTCATGTTTTGGGCGGCCAGCAGAACAGTCATTCCACCCCCGTCGCCATAGGCTTTTGAGTAAGCTAGGATCCTTGGCAGGAGCGAAGCGGCCTTGTCGGTCGCGCCGAGATGCCCATAGGCAGACATCAGCGGCAGCAAGTCGCCGTATTCGGGGTTTGTGCCCAGCGCGACGTTCTTCTCCAGAGAGGCTACCGCTTCCGGGTATTTTCCAAGCGAGAACGCGGCCAGGCCGCGCAGCCAGTTCGGCCATCCCCCGTCGCGCGGATCGACGCGAAGCGACGCCGCCACATAGGCGAGCCCCTCGTCCGGATGGCCGGCGAAGATCTGTGCCAACGCCATTTCGCGGTAGTTCCAGACGTCGCTCGGATCGAGCGCGATGGCGTGCTCCAGAGCATCAATCGACGCGTCCGCCTGCCAACTGAACGTGTGCTTTCGAGCGATCAGTTGATAGGCGTTCGACGAAGGATGCTTCAGCGCTTCCTGAAGCGCGCCCCAGGCAAGATGCAAGGTCTCGATATGACCCGTGCCAAGCGCCCGCTCCCTCTCTTCGTTGCCGGCCGATTGATCATAGATCCAAGCAAGCTCGGCCAGGGCCTTGCCGTAACCCGGATCGAGTGCGATCGCCCGCTTGAAATGCGCCAGCGCGCCGACGAAGTCCTGAGGCGAGCCGCGACCCTCGAGCTCCAGTCCCTGAAGATACGCTTCATAGGCCGCTGGATTGCCCGTGCTGCCAGGGGTCGTATCGCCCGCGGCCCGAACGAGGCGAAGCTCCAGTGCCATCGCAACGTTGTCGACAACCCTGTTCTGCAGGGTGAGCACATCGCTCCAGGCACCGTCGAAGCGCTCGGCCCACAAATGCGTCCCGGTGGTCGCATCGATCAGCTGCGCATTGATGCGCACGTCGTCGCCCGCACGACGAACGCTGCCCTCCAGGATGTAGCGGACGTGCATCTCCTTCGCGATCTGATCCGGCCGGATCTTCTTGTCCTTGTAGGTGACCGCGGCCGTGCGCGACATGACGAGAAGGCCGGGCACGCGCGCCAGCTCAGTGG
>NZ_JBFULQ010000832.1:0-1765 GCF_054049815.1 Mesorhizobium sp. P5_C1
GGGTTTCGATCACTACGCGAATGAGGCCGTTGGAGGTTGTCGGCAGCTTCTGGTAGTTGGGCATCGGGATGCCTCTCTTTCGGATTTGTGTGGCGATTTCGGCAGGTTCCATCCGCTCTCGTGACACGCGATGGAACTTCAGAGCGCGCGGAATGTTCCGAAGAGCCGACTAGGAAGAGGTCCAGATATGACAAAACCTTCTCTGCACATGCTGAAGGGAGTGGGCTATCTCATCTCAACGACGAGCGTGATCCTGCTCGCCATTGTAAGCTGGTCGGGCGTCGCTTCGAAAAGCTATGTGCTCACAGCCTGTCTGGTTGGCGGCGCCGCCTTATCCATCATCGGCATGTTCTGCCGGTGGATGACATATGAGATTGAGAAGCGCCGAGAGAACAACTAGCCGACGAGAGTATTGGTTGGCCCGTTGTCGATGAAAGCGTGCATAAGCCTGCAGAGATGGGACATCGTGCAGATCAGGCATCTTCTCCATTTAGGAATGCATCGCCCGTTCCCTAGCAGGGGGAACCGACCTGCGAGTTTGTTGTTGTCCTTCACACACCGGAGACAGCACCATGCCAAAGGACCAGACCAAATCCCAGGATACCGACCGCGAGGCGATGCACCTCGCCGAGACGACCGACGTGTCGCCTAAGCAGGCGAAGGATCTTTTGCGCGAGCACGGCGGCGACAAGAAGAAGGCCGCGGAAAAGGCAAAGAATTTCAAGGCTGAGGGATAGCGGTGCAGGCAGCGCTGGACGACAAAGCAACGCCAGACCGGAAAGAATTCGGTGCCTGAGGTCGAACTTTCGATCCGTCCAAAGGTTTCGCCGATGGGGGATAAGGTGGTCAATAACCACCTATGATCGGCAGGATTTCGCCGGTGATGTAGCTTGAACATTGCGGAGRTGCCAGAAACACATAGGMGGGTGCGATCTCTTCCGGCTGCGCTGGACGTCTCATCGGCGTCTTTGCACCAAACTTCGAGACGTCGCCAGCCTGTTTTTCGGAAGGGTTGAGCGGTGTCCACACTGGACCCGGTGCCACTGCATTGACGCGGATGCCTTTGTCGATAAGGTTGCCTGACAGGGCTCTTGTGAAGGCGTGAATACCCCCCTTGGTCATCGAGTAGTCGATCAGTTCTTTCGACCCGTCTATACCGGTTATAGAACCCGTATTGACGATTGCCGAGCCAGCCTTCATATGCGCCACCGCCTCCTTGGCCATATGGAAATAGCCGTAGAGATTGGTCTTCAGCGTCGTGTCGAAATGCTCCTCGGTCAGGTCGGCAAAATCAGTCGAATGCACCTGGAATGCTGCGTTATTGACGAGGACGTCGAGCCCTCCCAGTTGCTTGACGGTAGTGGTCACAGCCTTGCGGCAGAAGGTCCGGTCTGAGACATCGCCGCGGAGCAGGATGCAGCGGCGACCCTCGCCTTCTACCGCTTGCTTCGTCACCTCGGCGTCGCCATCCTCCGACAGATAGACGATCGCGACGTCGGCGCCTTCGCGCGCGAAAAGGACTGCGACTGCCCGCCCGATGCCGGAATCGCCGCCAGTGACCAGTGCCACCTTGCTYTCCAGCTTGCCGGAGCCGCGCCAGAACGGYGCATCGTAAAGCGGAGCCGGTCTGATCTCGGCCTCATGGCCGGGTTTGGGGTGATGTTGCTTGGGGAAAGGCGGTGCCGGGTATTGTCGCGCCCCGGCCTGCATCGCGCCGGCCGGTTTCGATTTCGATTTGCCCCCGTCGTCCGCATCGACTTTGCGC
>NZ_JBFULQ010000833.1:0-1762 GCF_054049815.1 Mesorhizobium sp. P5_C1
CGTGTTGATATGGGATCTGGACTCTCGTGCTCGGCTTATGCTGGACGAGAGTGCCGCCGACAGACGCCGTTGTATCGCCGTCTCCACCGACGGAGCCATGATCGCAGTCTCGGACGAAACCAAGGCAACGATTTCGCTCTGGGATGCAGGAAACCGAAAGCGGATCAGAAATCTCGCTGGCTTGTCGACCAACATCGGAGGCGTGGCGTTTTCACCGGATGGTTCGAAGATTGCGGTGGTCAGTCCTGCAGAAGGTTTCAGCCTGTTGGACATACGCACGGGGGAGAAGCTCAAGAGCGTGGATATCCCGTTGCTGGGATTGACGTTTCTGCCGGACGGCAGGCGACTTGCATTCGGCAAGGATGACGGCGAGATCGCAATTTTCGACTATGTCGCCGGCAAGGTCGAGCGATCCTTCTTTGGCCACGTCGCGAGGATTTCTTCGCTGAACGTGTCCGGCGACGGAACGCTGCTGGTTTCGGCAAGTGACGATGGCTCCGCGAAAATATGGGACATTCCAAGCGGCAAGCTGATGCAGACGATCGTCTTTGGCCGTGAGGGTACCTGCCGGAGCGACGTGGAGGGCAGCCACGCAGGCAATGGGCAGGCGGATCGTTCGGTCCCGACATCTTGTTGGATGAGCTTTGACGCTGACGGGCGATTTGATTCATCGGCCCTGGAGTCCATGCCGCTGGTCAGCTGGGTGGTCAGCGATGATCCCTTCAAGGCCCTTCTGCCCGAGATATTCATGCGGGATTATTACGAGCCGAACCTGCTTGGCCGGCTGCTGGCGTGCCATGGGGCTGAGGTGAGCGGAAAGAATGCGAACGCGTGCGCCGACGCGTTCAAGCCGGTACGGCCGCTGGCCTCGCTGAATCGGATCCAGCCGGATGTACGGATTGTGAGTGTGAAGGCGGGGCCGACACCTGGTGTTGCCCTGGTGGAGGTTGAGGCATCGGGCAAGGAAGATGCCTCACAGCCGAATGGCAAGACGAGCACCGGGATTTACGACGTACGGCTGTTCCGTGAAGGGCAACTGGTGGGCCAGTGGCCCGAGCCGAAGGACAATGCGGCGGTGGTCGGCGAAGATCTTGGTGCGTGGCGCAGCGCTTCGCGCGTGGCGATGACGCCGGGAAAGATCCTGGCGAGGCACGTCTTCCCGGTCCGGCTTGCAGGCGGTGACAAGGGCAAGAAGGTGACGTTCACGGCCTATGGGTTCAACGAGGACCGGGTGAAGAGCGCGACAGCCACCGACGACAGCTACACGGTGCCGCAGGGCATAGCCGTTCCGGCGAAGYCGCGGGCCTATGTGGTGACGGTCGGAGTGAACGAGTACGAGAACGAAGCACTGCGGCTGAACTTCGCTGTGGCCGACGCCAGGGCGATCGAGACGGCGCTGCGGGGAATCAAGGGCTACGACGTGGTGCCGGTGCTGCTGACCACCGACTACGCGCGCACGGAAGGGGATAAACAGATCCCCGCGGTCGACCACGCCAGCAAGGCCGACATCCAGGCGGTGCTGTATCTTCTGGCGGGCAAGGGGGAGGTGGAACGGTCGCGGCTGCGGCAGGAGATCGGCCCGGYCATCGACCATCTGGCGAAGGCGACGCCGGACGATGTTGTGATCCTTGCCTTCTCCGGTCATGGCCACAACGAGCAGGGCCGCTTCTACATCCTGCCGTCGGATTCGGGCAACGACCTGACGAAGCTGGACAGAATGATCTCGAGCGAGGAACTGACGGCGTGGCTGCGCGATGTCGAT
>NZ_JBFULQ010000834.1:0-1760 GCF_054049815.1 Mesorhizobium sp. P5_C1
GAAATGGACCGTGCGCGAGATGGAGGACCGTTACCGCAAGATGTCGAAGGTCGGCGTGCGCAACATCGACGGGTTCAACGCCCGCGTGCAGCAAGCCGACAAGAAGGGTGAAAAGATCTCGCGCACCGTGCAGACCGGTTTCGACCGCCAGACCGGCGAGGCGATCTACGAGACCGAGAATCTCGACCTCGAGCCGATGCCCTATATCGTCGTCATCATCGACGAGATGGCCGACCTGATGATGGTCGCCGGCAAGGACATCGAAGGTGCGGTGCAACGCCTGGCGCAGATGGCGCGTGCCGCCGGCATCCATGTGATCATGGCGACACAGCGTCCCTCGGTCGACGTCATCACCGGCACCATCAAGGCCAATTTCCCGACCCGCATCTCCTTCCAGGTGACATCGAAGATCGACAGCCGCACCATCCTGGGCGAGCAGGGTGCCGAGCAGCTGCTCGGCATGGGCGACATGCTCTACATGGCCGGCGGCGGCCGTATCCAGCGCGTGCACGGCCCGTTCGTCGCTGATGAAGAGGTCGAGAAGATCGTCGCGCATCTGAAGCTGCAGGGTGTGCCGGAATACCTCGATGCCATCACCGAGGACGATGGCGAGGACGACGACGAGCCGTCGGGCAAGGGCGGTTCCGGCGGTGGCGGCGGCAACAGCAATTTCGAGGATTCCGATGATCCTTACGATCAGGCTGTTTCCGTGGTGCTGCGCGACGGCAAGGCTTCCACCAGCTACATCCAGCGCCGGCTGGGCATCGGCTACAATCGCGCCGCCTCGATCATCGAGAAAATGGAGAAGGAAGGGATCGTCGGCCCGGCCAACCATGCCGGCAAGCGTGAGATCCTGGTGCCGACCGAAGAGGACAAGTTCTGACCGCGATCCTTATGACATCTCCTGTCTCGCAACCTTGAACCGTTCAGGGCGTTGAAGCGAATGAGGCGCGACTGACCCGCCAAACTTCAGCCCAACTGGGGGTCCAAGCACTAGAGCAACTCAGGAATCAGATGAGAGTGACCGATATGAAAAACGATCCTTCAGCGCTCCGCAGTTTTGCTCCCACCCGGCGCCAGTTGCTCGGGCTGGGCCTGGGGTTTGCAGGGGCGGCGGCCTTCAACGTGATGCCCGGCTTCCAGTTGCTGGCTTCGGCGCAAGCGGCCGTGCCGCCGGCCGCACAGAAGATCGCCGACCATTTTTCCTCGGTCAAATCGATGAGCGGCGAATTCGTGCAGTTCGGCCCCAAGGGCGAGCAGACCGGCGGCAAGTTCTTCCTCGAACGGCCGGGCAAGATCCGCTTCAACTATGACGGCACGTCAAATTTCCGGGTGATTTCAGACGGCAAGTCGGTGGTCATCCTCAATAAGAGGCTCAACACCTCCGATCTCTATCCGCTGTCGAAGACGCCGCTGAAGCTGCTGCTCGACGACAAGATCGATCTCTCTGGCGACCGCGTCAAAAGCGTCAAGCAGGAAGACGACCTCACCACCATCCAGCTCGCCGACAAATCGGTGTTCGGCAATTCGAAGATCACGATGATGTTCGATGCCAAATCCTACGAGCTGCGTCAGTGGACGATCACCGACGCACAGGGCAAGGACACGACGGTGATGATCTTCAACGTCAAGGAAGGCGTCAGCTTCGCCGCCGACACCTTCGCCATCGACTACAGCGCGAATCGCGAAGTCAACACCAAGGCGCGGTAGAGCATTCCAGGAAAGTGTGAAACGGTCTTCCCGGGAAAAGCGCGTAGTGC
>NZ_JBFULQ010000835.1:0-1752 GCF_054049815.1 Mesorhizobium sp. P5_C1
TTTGCGAGAAGATGGACGCCGTTGCGCCGAAGCCRGGCMGCGCGGTCCCTACAAGAAGCGCGCTGCCGAAATAGGCGAATAGGTAAGGCTTTWRGCACTCGCTAACCTAAGAACRCTTCCCGCMCGTTACRTGACCCWAAGGMCAGCTTGAATGTGCCACGGYGTTGCTCGACTGTCGCCGCGAGGGGTGTACAGGTGAGTAAATGCAACGCAAGGGAAAGGCGCGGCCCTTCGTACCGACTGAAATCCACGTCGGCACCATTACGGACGATGTGGGTGTGATTGGCGTTCTCTCAATTCACACAACCGAAGGTCTGTTAGATATTGCGCTGGACCTTGAATCAGCCGACGCCATCGCGAGCGCTATTCATAAAGTCCGGTCAAAGCTAGAGCCGAACCACCACTAGATTTCAAACTGACCCACTACCCACTCGGCAAGCGGTGACGACTTCCGATGAGCTACTCCAAGATCAGACGAACGATCAAGGAAGCACTCGTCTACAGGTTTTCCCGCCCCAAGCCCCCGCGTCATCCGACCCGGTTCATCGGGCCAGTGCTCGTCGTCGGCTCCGCCCCTGGATCTAACCTGCCCAAGGGATTCGACGAGAATTTTTCGGTTCTCACCGTCAACGGTTCCCAGTCGGTGGCGAGGAAATGGGGCATCGCCAAACCTGACGCGACCTTTCTCCATTTCAACCAAGTCGACGGCACGAACGACAATGCCGTAGCCGTACGGCGCGTTCTCAACGGCGAAGAGACCGGCATCTTGTATGTGATGCGCTGGCCGTTCGGAGAGCAGCGCCTACGCGATGGCCTCGCGGCATTTAACTATCGCTACGACCAGCTCCGGATGGTTAGCACGTACCAGCGCATTGCCCTGCACGAGGCGGTCATGGGCGCGCGCCACAGCGAGTTGGACAATGCACGGRAGTTTTCGAACGGCATCACCGCTGTGCTCTATGCATTCAACAGCGGCGCGTCGACTGTCGTCATATCGGGCATCAATCCCGGCTCGACCGGCCATGTCTACAACGAGCTCGGCTTGAGGAGGCTTCATAGCGACATGGACAGCTCGATCTTGCTGAAGCTACGCGGCCGTGGCGCCAATCTCTTCACGGCCGATCTTGAAGTCGCGGTATCGACCGGGCTGCCGCTGTGGCAGGGCGCCGGCGGCCGATCGGAACCTTTACCGCAACAGGATGTTCGAGCGAGATGACGAAGCTATCCGACCTTGGACCGCCTATTCCTGGTAAGCACGGGGGCGGCCATTCCGACGATCAGGACAATTTCTATCCCTGTCCAATCTGCGGCCAGATGGTCGACATGCGCGCGATCTGCGACAGGTCATTTGGCACGAACGACCGAAGCACAGACCGTTCATCGTGCTCGTTGATTAGACGCGGCTTAGCAACCCGGCCGTAGGAACGCAAAAGACCCGCCACGGAGGAAGCCATAGCAGGCCCCGAAAGATGTCGAAACAACTTTCGTGCACCCGCGTCACGGATGCGCTGAAAAAACGAGCCGAAAAACAAACCGTTCCAACCAAAAAAAGCCCGCCACCTTTCAGCAGCGGGCAAGTTTATGGAGTGCTGGGATCAACCAGCATAAGGTCAACGAGCGGCGGTGGGGTTGGTTGCGAACTACAAACGAGGGATGACGCTCAGCGCGGCGGCGATAAGCGAAGGCCGCCGCCCTGCGCGGTGTCCGATTTTCAAGGGGCCGGTATTGGGGTAAATTGCCCTAGGCTCATGC
>NZ_JBFULQ010000836.1:0-1751 GCF_054049815.1 Mesorhizobium sp. P5_C1
GTACATTCACCATTACAATCGATCGCGACGTCCAATCACAAACCAAAGAATGAGCAGTTCAGACCAATACTCTAAGTCCACCTACGGATGTAGAATGGAGTAAATCATCACCGGCGCTCTACGCTGACATCAGATGGGATAACCCGAAGGATGTGCGCCAAGCCATGTTGATGAATCCTGCCTCCCGCGACATCGATTYACCCGCGATTGCTGCCTTCGCGGCCAATGCTCGGCGACCGGAGCAAACGGACCCATTCTTGTCGGCGGATTGGCGCGCTCCGTTCAACGGCGGAAAGGCACAGCGTACCAACTCCGTGGCGCATGCGCAGTTCGGGCGCCGGAGCGCCGATGGGGCCGATTGCCGTGTCGAGATATCTTCAGGCGACGCGGTGAGCAGTCGCACGGTGATTTCGGATGGGATAGTTGCCGAGGTGGTCCAAGCCGCCGGTCATGACAAATTCGAATTCCGGTTTCGCGCGCCCATGCACTTGCTGGTGGTCTACGAGCAGGGCACGCGCCGAGACGGTGACACCTTCGTCGAAGGTTTGCCCCGGTCGAAACTGCGGGATTTTGGTCGCCGGCTTACCTTGGTGCCCGCCGGTCGCGAATATCTCGAATGGCATGCGCCGCGGACGGCTGCGCGTCTCATGTTTGTCTATCTTGATCCTGCCAAGCTGCAAGTTCCGTCCAACGCTGGCATGACCGATGTGACGTTCGTTGCGAAGCTCTTCTTTGAGGACRCAACGCTTTTGGGCACCGCCCTCAAACTGATGAGGTCGCTCGAAAGTCCAAACCTGGAGAATTGGCGTTACCTGGAAGCACTGGGCATCGTCCTGGCTCATGAGTTGGTCCGTTTCCACGAGAGAACGCCGAGAGCCGAACCTCAGCTTCGAGGGGGACTTGCGGCTTGGCAGGAGCGGGTAGTAAAGGCCCATATCGAGGCCCATTTGGGCGAACCGGTACCGCTCGCCACTCTCGCGGAGCTTTCCCGGTTGAGCCCATGTTATTTTTGCCGCGCCTTCAAGCTTTCTTTTGGGATGCCTCCGCATCGGTATCATATCAACCGTCGAATCGAGCATGCCAAAGGTCTCCTTGCGACGCGGGCTCATTCGGTGACGGACATCGGATTGACTGTCGGATACAGCGAAACCAGCTCATTCACGGCCGCTTTTCGCAAGGCGACCGGCCTGACGCCGAGTGCTTACCAGCGGAGCCTTGGATAGGCCCTGGACGGCCCGGCTGGCTGGGACCCGGCCTGGCTGGGAATTGCGCAGTTCTYGAAATTCGACCCTGAAGTCGGCGCTCTTCGATCGAGACTTCGTCCTGGCTGTCACCTTCCCCGGCCTTGATCGGAGATGTGGGTTCTTGGCGCAATTGACGGGCGAGTTTTCTCCGCCCGATCCGCCACTTCCGTTTGATCGCTCTCGCCGAGCAACTCGGTGACCGCATTTCGTCCCCTCAGGAGACTGAAATCGTTTCGCGTCAATATGACGTACCATTCCGGCGGTTTTGGCATCCTCACATTTCAACCATTGCCGCATGGCACAGCGATGAACGTCTGCTGGTCGCCGCGCTTGACCAGCAGCAGCGCCGACTTCTTGCTGGATTTTGCTGCGACACTAATGGCTTGGCTGGTGTCCTTCGCCGTCTTCACCGGCACGCCATTGACCGAGATGATGATGTCGCCCAATTCGATGCCGGAGGTGGCTGCCGGCTGGTCCGGATCGACACCCTCGACCACGGCACCATAA
>NZ_JBFULQ010000837.1:0-1746 GCF_054049815.1 Mesorhizobium sp. P5_C1
GACTAGAGCAACGAACGCCCGGATGGAATCAATTCTGTTTCCGGGATGGCGAAGCGAACCACGCGATGGCGAGCCCGATGTTGTTTGGTCGAGCGATGCCGCCTGACAAATTCCCACCGGCAGAATGATCCCATCTGAATGTCCATCCCTCTATGACAGCAGTTCCTTGAAGATACCGTTGCCTGCCAAAAGTGTCTCGTGTGTTCCGTCTTCCACCAATTGACCCGAGTCGAAGACGACAACGCGATCGAACATCGCCGCCATTGCCGGACTCGTCACGACCCACACTATTGCCGGCGAATGGCCGTCGCACCTGGCTGCCTCGAGCACATTTCGCAGCACCTTCTCCTGCATGCGATGGTCGAGCGCCGACAGCGGCCGGTTTAGAATGAGAAAATCGGGACGCTTGAGCAGGGCCCGGGCAACATCGAGCTTCTGTCGCTGTCCACCGGTCAGCCGCCTGCCGCCGGAGCCGACGTTGAAGTCGAGGCCGACATCCAGCAGTTCGGCATAGAGCCCAAGTTCGTCAAGAATGTCATAGACGATGGAGCGTATGCGGTCCRGCGCGTCGGGATGGCTGTTGCCCACACGCCCGAACAGGACATTGTCCATGACGGTGGCTGCGGCAATGTATTTGGCGGGATCATACCGTTCGATCGCATCTTGCAGCTCGGGCGGCAGGTTTTCATAGAAATGGTTGCGCGCGGCGACGATCTTGCTCATCAGCTCGTCGCTCAGCAGGCCGAAGCGGTGCCGGGGCTCGATATAGGCAAAGCTCAAGGTGACGATCATGGCGCGGTCGTTCTCGGAAACCGCCTCGTGGGGACGGTTCTTGAGCCGTTGCAGCAAGGTTTCGTAGGCGGGTATCTCCTCGGCGCTCATGAAGGCGAGCTGCTGGAAGAACTGGTGGTCGGCCGGCAGGTCGGCAAACAGCTCGATCGCCTGTCCGGCGATCTCCATGCCCATTTCGTAGAGCGTGCGGTCGAGGCCGGCTTCTTTCAGCACGGAAGCAAAATAGGGATTGGCAGCCAGAGCCCTGTCGGCCAGCTTGGGGCCGGCGGCAGCGCCGAAGAGCAGGTTTTCGCCGATCGTCGCTTCCTTGTTGTAGGCGCCCGGTTCGAAAGGAACCACCAGTCCGCTCAGCCCTTCCTGCTCCAGCCGGGTTCGCAGCGCCGCACGCAGTTCGACGATCCGCCTGGCAAGCTCCGTGTGACGCGTGAGGTCGGCCGAAGAGCGCAAGCCAAGATCCAGAATGTCGCGCGACAGGACAACCGCGTCGAGCACCCTGCGCACGGCTTCAAAGAGGTCGTGCGGGCCGGTAGCCCCGGCGGAAGCATAGTTGATCCAGTCGCTGTGGATATCGAGATCCGGATTACCCGACCGGCGCGCTTCGTGCATGTTCCAGCGGTGCTGGTCTGCCGCAGCGCCGTCATACGTCACCGATGTCAGCGGCGCATGCTTCAACCCGTAGAGCAGGTTATCGCGAAGGCTGGCCTGGAACAGGAAAACATCCGACGAGGCATAGGACATGCGCCGGCCGGTCACTGCTTCGGGGAGTTCAAGCAGGTCATCGGCGCCCGACATGACCCTTCCGCTGTCCGGCCAGTTCAGCCGGGCGAAAGCTTCTGCAAGCGCCTCAGCTCCACCTGTTGCGGTACTGACCAACGCCACCGTCTCACCCGGCTTGACCTGGAGGGAGATGCGGTCGAGGAGCATGGCACCGCCATCGTCCGCTATGGACAGACC
>NZ_JBFULQ010000838.1:0-1730 GCF_054049815.1 Mesorhizobium sp. P5_C1
TCCATGCGCTTTTCGAAGATCGGCTCCAGCGCTTCCGGCGTCACGTCGCGGCCGGTAAACCCGGTGCCGCCAGTGGTGATGACGACGTCGATCGCAGCGTCCCGCGACCAGCCGAGCACCTTGTCGCGAATCTTTTCGCGGTCATCGGTGACGATATCGCGGGCGGCGAGGACGTGGCCGGCTTCCGTGATGCGGTCGGCCAGTGTCTGGCCGGATTTGTCGTCGGCGAGGCTGCGTGTGTCCGAGACGGTCAGCACCGCGATGCGGATCGGGATGAAAGGCCGGCTCTCGTCAATCCTGGCCATCTCAGCCAGCCTCCGATGTCATGCTGCGCGTCGCGGCGACGAACCAGTCGGGCTGGCGGCTGCGGATGTCCGCGGCAGCGCGCTTGGCGACATTGCCGGTCTCGAACAGGCCGAAGCATGTCGCGCCGGATCCGGACATCCGGGAGAAACCCGATCCAGCCTTGTTAAGCCAGGAAAGCGCTCTGCCGATGGCGGGCTGCATCGCCAGCGCCGCAGGCTCAAGATCATTGCGGGTGATCTCCAGCCAGTTGCGCAGGCTATGGAAGTCGATGCTGCGCGGCAGCGGCGGCAGTGGCTCATTGTCGCGACGGGAAAGCGCTGCAAACACCTCGGCGGTCGAGACGGCCGTTCCGGGATTGACCAGCACCAGCCCCAACGCCGAAAAATCCGGCACCATCGACAGTTCGTCGCCGATGCCACGCGCGACCAGCGGCTTGGCCGCCAGGCACATCGGCACATCGGCGCCAAGCGAAAGGCCGATCCGCGCCAGCTCAGTGCTGTCCATGTCTAGGGCCCATGTCTCCGCCAGCCCGCGCAGCACGGCTGCCGCATCGCTCGAGCCGCCGCCGACGCCGGAGGCAACCGGCAGGTTCTTTTCGAGCCGGATGGCGACCGGCGGGGTTCTCTTGGCCCCAGCCTCTCTTCGCAGCGCATCGCGGGACTTAAGCACGAGATTGCTGGCGTCGAGCGGAACGGCCTGCGCGTAGCGGCCAGACACGGTAAAATCGTCGCTGTCGGCGAGCGCGATTTCGACCCGGTCGCCAAAACGCGTGAACACCGCCAGGCTTTCGATCAGGTGATAGCCGTCAGGGCGCCTGCCGGTGACATGCAGCGCCAGATTGATCTTGGCGTGCGCATGCCAGATGCGCGACCCGATCTCGGTGTCCACGGCGTCAGTCGTATGCGGGATGATGCTCAGTCCTTGGCCAGCCGGTATTCGCCGGTCTTCGGATCCTTGACCAGCGTACCCATGGCACCGTTGGCTGCCTGCTTTTCCGTGCGCCGCACCTTGGCGGTCACGCGCTCGGCTTCCCGGATGAAGGTGCGGTAGCCGAAATAGGCGGCGACGCCAACGACGGTGAAGAAAATGATCTGCGGCATGTCAAAACTCCTCCCACGCTGGGCGGCGGCCGGTCGGGTCGGTTCATGCATGTCGCCCAAAAGTGGATCCGGTTTTAGGAAAGCGACATGCATAAGACTTCAAGCTCTCATGCTAGACGGTTTTGCCGGTTTTTCAAAGCCCGAACCGTGCCCACAACGCGCGCTCTTCCGCCGCATCGATCACGCCGCTGGCGGCTGCCGCGGCGATATCGGGCGCTGAAAAGCCCTTGCTCGAGCCGAATAGGCCGAAGCGGCTGAGGAAACCGCGCGGCGCCGTGACCAGCCTGAGCTGGGTCTTCGCTCCGAACCGGGTCTTGAGCACCG